>JBGTNO010000244.1:0-21075 GCA_041743065.1 Chthoniobacterales bacterium | reverse complement strand
TCATTTCCAGCAGGACCTGCACGCGTTCCCGCGCGGGTTTCCACTGGATGACGGTGGCCTGGGCGCCGGAAAACGGCCCGGCGCCGACGATCACTTCCTGGCCCGGCTGGGGCACGGCCGCGGGCGGAGCGGCCACGCCGGCTTCGTCGGTGAGCTGAGACAGGTCGGCGATGGTCTGCCCGGAAATCAAAGCGTAGCGCGAGCCAAAGGTGAGGATCCGCGCCACGCCGGGGGTGAGCTGCACCAGCCGGTAGAGCGGCACGAAATCGAACTGCGCAAACAAATAGCCGGGGAAAAGCGGTTCGTTGATCCAGACTTTTTCCCGCTGGCGGCGCTTCTGGTAGCGCAGGCGCGGAGCGAAAACGTTGATTCCCTCGATTTTTCGCAAATGAGCGGCCGCTACTTCCTCGCGCTTGGGCTGGGCGCGCAGGCAAAACCACATGTCAGGTTCGGTGGGAAGGGGCGTACGGAAATCCATCGTCAGCTCCATTTCCCGATAAGTTGCAGCAGTTCCGGGGTGGAACGCGAGATCCGCTGGTGCCAGCCCCGGAGTTTTTCCACCCGGGCGCTCAGGGCGCTCTCGCCTTTCGAGTCGGAATCGCCGCAGATCCGCCCAATGCGCTCGATCCGGTCGGGCCAGTCTTCGAGCTGCGGCAGGACCTGCTCCTTCAAAAAACCGGCGGCCACCTTGCGCAGATTGTCCTCGATGTTGAAAAACGTGCGCCGATCGCCCGGCACATAGACCGGCTGGATGGCGCCGAGCGCGCGCAACTGCCGGAGGCCCTGGCTGACCGCGCCCTGACTCAGCCCGGCGCGTCCGATGATCTGCTCCATGGCCATCGGCTCGGGAGAGGCGAAGAGAATGGCGTAGATTTCGGCGAAGGAACGCGGAAAACCGACGATTCGCCCCATGCGCGCGAACAGGTTGATCAGCTCCTCTTCCAGGTCGGAGCGGCGGGCGGACTCGTGGGAGTCGGTCGGGGCTAGTGCGGGTGACGAACGCAACATTCGAGCCCTAGAATAACGGGGGGAAACCAAGGTTCAAGGAAAAATGAACTTAATGAACGGCCGCTGTGCGGGGACCAGGGTCTTTCGGCAGGATGCCGAAGACGACACACGGGAAGCTACTGGAAGCGTGTGCTCCCCGTTTATTTTAGGCGGTCGAATTCGCTCAGAGCCAGGGCGATGACCTGGTCCATATTATAATACCGATAGGTCGCGAGCCGGCCGACGAAGCTGACGTTCCGCTCTGCGGCGGCGAGAGCGGCATATTTTTCGTAAAGCACCCGGGCCGATGGAGTGGGCACGGGATAATACGGCTCGCGGCCCGGCCCGAAATCCTCGGGAAATTCCCGCACGATCGTGGTGCGGGGCAGTTGCTGGCCGGTGGCGTGCTTGATCTCCACAATACGGGTGTAATCGTAATCATTGGGATAGTTCACCTGCATGGCAGGCTGGAAAAACTCGGTTGCAATCGTCTCCGGCTCGAAACGGAGGGAGCGGTAGGGCAGCGGGCCGTGGCAATGATCGAAATATTCGTCGATCGGGCCGGTATAAATCAGGTGACGATACTTTACCCGCGGCAGGATTTCGCGGTAGTCCGCCTCGAGTAGCAGCTCGATCTTCGGGTGAGTCAGCATGCGCTCGAACATGGGGGTGTAGCCATCGGCCGGCAGCGCCTGAAAACGTTCGGCGAGGTAGCGGTCATCGCGATTGATGCGAATCGGAATGCGTCCACAAACGCTTGCGTCGAGCTCGCGAGGGTCGCGACGCCACTGTTTGCGGGTATAGCCGCGGAAAAACTTTTCGTAAAGCTCGCGCCCGACCTGCGCCAGGATGACTTCCTCGGAGTTCCGCGGCTCTTCGATCGGCACGCGCCACTGGGCCAGCGTCTCCGCCATTTCCTCCGAGGTGGAGGGCCGGCCGAGGAGTTGCTCGAAGGTATTCAGATTGATCGGAAACTGCCAGTAGCGTCCGTCGGTCCAGGAAAGGATTTTGTAATCGACGCGATGCCATTCGGTGAATTGGCTGAGATAGTCGCGGACCCGATCGGAGTTGGTGCGGAAATAATGCGGGCCGTAGGAGTGGAGGAGCACGCCGTCGCGGTTGTGGCCGTCGTGCGCGTTACCCCCCACATGCGCCCGCCGGTCCACCACCAGGCAGGACTGCCCGCGCTGGCTGGCCAGCCGCTCCGCCAGCACGGCCCCGGCGAAACCCGCGCCGACGATGAGGTAATCGACGTTCCATGACACTAGAGGCACCTTAGAACGCCGCGGCGAGAATGGAAAGGCTGGCAGATGGTGGTTGCGGGAAAACGAGAGCGCCTCCTAGGTTGTCCGGGAGTTGAAAACCATTCGCTTGCTGGGAACGGAAGTGGCCTGCGCGACTTACCAGTCGGCGCTCGAAGAAGTGTGTCAGCTCGCGAGCCGAGACGCCCCGGCGGCGGTCACGGCGAGTAACACTCACCTCATAGCGACCGCGCGGCGCGATCCTTCGTTCGCGGCGGTTCTGCAAAAATTCGATCTGATCCTGCCCGACGGAATGCCGCTCATCCGGCTGATGAACGCCGCCGGAGCGGGCCTGACCGATCGCGTTTACGGTCCCTATTTCATGCGCTTCGTGCTGCGGCGGACGCCGCGTCCCTGGCGTCATTTCTTTTTCGGGGGGAAACCCGAGACGCTCGCGAAAATGGTGGAGACAGCCAGCGTTCTGCAGCCTGAGATCGAGATGGCGGGCACCTGCTCGCCCCCCTTCCGAGAATGGACCGAGGCCGATCATCCGCGGAACGCCGAGGCGATCATGGCCACGCGTCCCGATTTCATCTGGGTGGCGCTGGGCGGCGAGCGGCAGGAGCGTTGGATCATCGAGCAGCGGCATCGGTTCCCCCGGGGCGTCTTTCTGGCGGTGGGCGACGCCTTCGAGTTGCTGGCGGGGACGCGGCCGTTCGCCCCGGCCTGGATGCAGCGCTCTTCTCTCACCTGGCTCTACCGGCTCGCCCAGGATCCCGGCCGATTGGGGCGGCGCTATCTGCTCTACAATTCTCTTTTTCTCTACTATCTGCTGATCGATGGACTGCGCGGGCGAGCGATCAGGAAAAGCGGCATCATGGTCGCCTTCCTGGCTTTTTGCCTGCACGCCACCTGCGCCACAAACTGCGCCTGAAAGCCCCGGTCTCACCCCGCGCGCCCGTTTTCCGAGCAACTGCGCGCCAGGCGGATGCTCGATGTCCACCTCCCAAACACCGACGGACCCGCGTGGTGGCTCAAGTAAAACCCGAGAGGCGGCCGCTAGTGGCGAAAGTGCCGCATGCCGGTGCAAACCATCGCGATATTTTTTTCGTTGGCCGCGGCGATCACGGCGTCGTCGCGCACAGAACCGCCAGGTTGGATGGCGGCCGTCGCTCCAGCTTCGGCGGCGGCGATCAAGCCATCCGGGAACGGAAAAAA
Organism: Chthoniobacterales bacterium; assembly: GCA_041743065.1. GTDB lineage: Bacteria > Verrucomicrobiota > Verrucomicrobiia > Chthoniobacterales > Chthoniobacteraceae > JBBSOD01. The sequence continues at coordinate 17,629 of JBGTNO010000244.1, read as the reverse complement.
CGCATCGCTCGCCACCACGCTGCCAGGCAGCGGCAGGCCGGCGTCCTTGGCTTTCCAGATGGCGATGCGGGTGGAGTCGATGCGCGACATCTGGCCCGCCCCGATGCCGAGCGTGCGGTCTTTGGACACGAAGACGATGGCGTTCGACTTCACGTGCTTCACGATTTTCCAGCCGAAGAGCATCGCCTTGGTTTCGTCCGCCGTGGGCGGGCGCGCCGTGACCACCTTGTCCTCGATGCTCGTGAGCATCCCGCCGTCGGCATCCTGCACCAGCACGCCGCCGACCACCGAGCGCATCAGCTTATGCGGTTCGCGCGCCCGCGAGCGGTCGATCAGCTTGCGCATGAGGCGGAGATTTTTTTTCTTCTGCAGCAGGGCGCGGGCGTCCGGCTCGAAATCGGGCGCAATGATCACCTCGGAAAAAATCTCGCTGATCGCGCGGGCGAGGGCCTCGGTGATGGGGCGGTTGCAAATGATAATGCCGCCGAACGGCGCCTGCTTGTCGGTGGCAAACGCCTTGTCCCAGGCCGCCTTCAGATCCGCGTCGGCTCCGACCCCGCAGGGATTGGTGTGCTTGAGAATGGCCACCGTCGGCTCGGTGAATTCATCCATCAGATCGGAGGCCGCGCTGATATCGAGGATGTTGTTATACGAGAGTTCTTTCCCGTGCAGCTTCTGGAAACAGGACTCGAAATTTCCGTAAAGCGCGGCGGCCTGGTGCGGATTCTCGCCGTAGCGCAGGCGGGCATCCAGCGGGAGCGAGATCGAACAGGAGCTGGCGGTCTCCTGTTCTTGGTTGAGATAGTTCGCGATCGCTCCGTCGTACTTCGAAGTCGTCACGAAGACCTTGATGGCGAGCCGTTCGCGCAGCTTGAGCGTCGTGCCGTTTTGGTTCGCCTGCAGGTCTTCGATCACATCGGCATAATCCGCCGGATCGGTGACCACGGTGACCGACTGGTAATTCTTGGCCGCGCTTCGCAGCATGGAAGGACCCCCGATGTCGATCTGCTCGATCGCTTCCTCCCGCGACACGTTTTCCCGTTCGATGGTCGCTTCGAAGGGGTAGAGATTCACCACCACCAGATCGATCGGGCGGATGCCGTTCTCCCGGGCCTGCTTTTCGTGCTCCTTATTGGCGCGAAGGTAGAGCAGGCCGCCATGCACTTTCGGGTGCAGCGTTTTCACCCGACCATCCAGGATTTCCGGCGAGCCGGTGAACTCGGAGACGTCCAGGACCGGAATGCCTTCCCGGCGCAGCATGGCGGCGGTTCCGCCGGTGGAGAGAATCTCGACGCCGGCCTGGCGCAGGACGGCGGCGAATTCCGGGAGGCCCGTCTTGTCGGAGACGGAGATGAGAGCGCGTTGAATTTTCATGGTAAGGCGGGCCGTTCAGGCCAGAAACGGATTGTGCATTTTCTCATCGGCCACGGTGGTGAGCGGGCCGTGGCCGGGGCAGAGCACCGTGTCGTCCGGCAGGGTGAGGATTTCCGCGCGGTTTGTGCGGAGGGCGTCGGCATACGAGACCAGGCCGCCGCCCATGGAGCCGGCGAAAATGGCGTCGCCCACGATCGCGACCGGGCGATCGAGACCTTCGAGCACATAGCTGGTCCCGCCCTTCGAGTGGCCGCGGGTGAGTCGCGCGGCCGCCTTGAGCGCGCCGGTTTCGAAGACCGCTCCGGGCGGGAACGTGTCCGCGCCATCGCACGGTTCGAGCTCGGAAACGAAGGCGCGCGCGCCCGTTTTCTCCATCAGCCGGTCGAGATCGAAAACGTGATCGCCGTGCGTGTGGGTGAGGAGAATGCGCTCGATGACGACCCCTTCCCGCCTGGCGAAATCCATCATCGGCGAAGCGTCCGCGCCGGTGTCGAAGGCGATCCCCCGCCCCGTCGCCGCGTCCCAGGCGAGGTAGGCATTCACCGTCATGTCGTTAAACGGAGTGTTAAACATAGCCAGACCTGCAACCGAAAGCTCGCGAGCGGACCACGCTTTCCGCGCCAGCCCGGCCAGGGCTGCGGGATTCAGCGCGAGGACCGCGGCCACGGCCCGGCCAGCGGCCTCCTCGAAAGTCCCCGACTTCAAGCGACGCAGCACCTCCGGGGCGATCCCGGCTTTCTCCGCGAGCTGGGAGTCGCTGAGACCGAGCCCGCGCTGGGCTTTGCCGATGACATCTTCAAAATTGTCCTCGATCGAAATGGACATGCGGGAGCTTAAAGGCAGGCGAGGCGACGGTGTCGAGCATGTTCCGGGGGCGCAAAACCACGGAGACGCGGAAGCGCGGAGCCAAGTCCGGACTTGCCACCCGCGCTTCGATCCGGCACTGCTGACCTGATCATGGAACCGACTGAAACCAAAAATGGCCTCACCAAAGAAGAACGCACCTGGGGCATGGCGGCTCATCTGGCGGCCGTCGTCGGCTACATGGGCATTCCGTTTGGAAATGTGATCGGGCCGCTCGTGGTGTGGCTGATCAAAAAAGACGCGTCCGCGTTCGTCAACGATCAGGGCAAGGAAGCGATCAACGCGCAAATCAGCTACTGCCTTTATCTGGCCGTGGCCGGATTGCTTTGCTTCATCGGCATCGGCTTCGTGCTTTTCCCGATGGTCTATGTCGCCGGGCTGGTCTTTTTGATCGTCGCCACGGTCCAGTCGAATGAAGGCTTCCGCTATCGCTATCCCTACATCATTCGGTTCCTTAAATAGCCAAATCGCCCGCTGGGCCTGGAGGGGCAGCGTCCCCCCATTTTCTACGCGCGCGTTTGAAACATTTTCAGCGTGGCCTTGCGCGCTTCCGCGTGATCCACCATCGGCGGCACGTATTGCGCCGTCAGCGTCCGCCCGTTTTCCGGAGGACAGTGCAGCTTTTGGGCGGGCACGTCCTTTAGCTCGGGGACGTATTTTCGGATAAACCCGCCGGCCGGATCGAAGCGCTTCCCCTGCGTCCACGGGTTCTGGATGCGGAAATAGGGGGCCGCGTCCGCGCCGGTGCCCGCGCTCCATTGCCAGCCGCCGTTGTTGCTGGCGATCTCGCCATCGGTGAGGTGCCGCAGGAAATGGCTCTCGCCGCTCATCCAGTAAATCCGCAGATCCTTGGTCAGAAACATGGCCACGATCATCCGCAGCCGGTTATGGATAAATCCCGTCTCCCGCAGTTGCCGCATGCCCGCATCCACGATCGGAAAACCCGTTCGTCCCTCCCGCCACGCCCGCAAATCCCGCTCGCTGTTCCGCCAATCCAGGCCCCGGTATTTTTCGTCGAATTCCGTCTCCAGCACCTTCGGAAAATGGCGGAGCACCTGCATGTAAAACTCCCGCCAGGCCAGTTCATTCAGATAAGTTTCCACCCCTTCCCGTCGCGCCCCGATCGTTCCTTTCATCGCGGCCAGGCAACCCTCGTAGAGCTCGCGGATGGAGATCAAACCCCAGCGCAAATCCTGGCTCAACCGGGACGTGCCTTCCGTCGCGGGGAGGTCGCGCCGCTTTTGGTAGTCGAAGACGGGACCATCGAGAAAGCGGCCCATCCGTTTCCGGGCCGCCTTTTCGCCCGGCGCCACGATGTCCGCCACCTCCGCCGCATCCAGGCCCCATGTCTTCACCGTCGGGAGGTCGAGGCTCCCAATCGTCTCCGGTGTGTGCAACTTCGCCGCCGTCCGCCGCTCGCACTTTTTCGGCAGCTTCCTCCAGGCGCGGCCGTAGGGCGTGAAGACGCGGTAGGGACCGCCGCTCACGGTCAGCAGTTCATCCCGCTCGTGCAGCGCGTGATCCTTGCTGGAAAAAACCGCCCGCCCCAGCGCCTCGGCCATTTTCTCGATCCGACGCTCCATTTCCCGGCCGTAGGGATCGGGATCGCGATTGAAATAAATCGCGTCCGCGCCCGTCTCCTCCAGCAGCCCGCGCAGCACCTCATCCGCCCGGCCTTGCCGAATGATGAGCCGCCCGTCTTTTTCAGGAAGCGAATCCGCGAGTTCACGGAGACTTTCGCAGAGAAAATGCTGCCGGTTCGGTCCCGTCCAGGCGTGCTCTTTTTTCCAGTCGCTCAGGATAAAAACCGGAATAACCACCTCCCCCGCCCGCGCCGCCGCCGCCAGCGCCGTGTTGTCCGTCAGCCGCAGATCGCGGCGGAACCAGTGAATAACGGTCTTCATCGCCGAACCCTACGAGCCGCGGGGCGCGGAAGTTGCGTCATCCTAAATCTCTTCCTCGTCGAGGCCCGGTTTCACGGGAGGCGCCGTCCGCTTGAAGTGAATCTGCTCCACGCGCCGGCCATCCGTCTTCGTGATGGTCGCCAGGAAATCATCCACCATCACCTTCTCGCCTTCCTTGGGCAGATGCCCGAGGAGATGAGTGATGTAACCGCCCACCGTGCTCACATCGCTATTCTCGAGCGACAGGCTGGTCAGGTCGTTCAGCTCATAGAGCCCCAGCGTGCCTTCGATCGTGAATTCATCCTCCGAGATCTGCCGGTATTCCGGGATCTCGGCATCGAACTCGTCCTGGATATCGCCCACGATTTCCTCCAGCACATTATCCAGCGTCACCATCCCCACCGCCCCCCCGTATTCATCCACGACCAAGGCCAGATGCGCATGCCTGGCCAGGAAAAAAGTGAGCAGCTTTTCCAGCGGCATCATCTCCGGCACGATGACGAGATCGCGCTTGATCGACATCAGATCGGGCTGCGATCCGCGCGCGATGTTGAGCAGATCTTTCACGTGCACCTGCCCGATCGTGTTGTCGATATGCCCGTCCGAGAGCGGGAAACGGGTGTGACGCGAGCGCTGAGCCAGGTCGAAATTCTCGTCGAAGTTGTCCTCGGTGTTCAGAAATACGATGTCGCCGCGCGGCGTCATGATCTCGCGGGCGACCCGCCGCTTCAGATCGAGCGCGTTGATCAGGATCTCCTTGCCCAAGCTGGAAACGGCATCCGCGCCCTCGCTCTCCGCCAGGATGAGCCGCAGCTCTTCCTCGCTGTGCGCCAATTCCGTTTCCCCGACCGGATCGATCTTCAGGACATGCTTCAGGATCCGGTTGGCCGCGCCGTTCAGCACGTAGATCGCCGGCTGGAAAAGGGTGTGGAAGAGCGCCAGCGGGCGGCTGATATAGAGCGTCGTCGCCACCGACTTGCGGATCGCCAGCGACTTCGGCGTCAGCTCGCCCAGCACGATGTGCAGGAAGGTGATCGTGCCGAAAGCGATCGCGAAAGAGACCGGATGGACCAGCGCCTCGTTGGTGACGCCGAGCTTGGTGAAGGCCGGCTCGACCAGCTGAGCCAGGAAAGGCTCACCGATCCAGCCCAGGCCCAGACTGGCCAGGGTGATGCCCAGCTGGGTGGCCGAGAGATAGGCGTCGAGGTGCTCGGTGACGTGCCGCGCGAAATCGGCCTTTTTGTTCCCCGCCTCGATCAGCGCGTCGAGCTGGCTGCCGCGGACCTTGACGATCGCGAACTCCGAAGCGACGAAAAAGCCGTTCAGAAAGACCAGGAACAGAATCAGGAGGAGCTGTAAAAACAGGACTCCGCCGGTTGGCCACTCGGTGGCCAGGCCCCCACTGGCGGCAGCGAGGTGGAAAAAGGCGTTCATCGTTTACCCCGTCAGGTGCCCCGAGGATGCGGGCGGGCGGCTCTCCGAGGGAGAGCGGACAGGCGCTTTTACCAGCTCGATTTGGTCACTCCCGGAATCATGCCCGCCGAAGCCAGTTCCCGGAAAGTGAGCCGGGACAGGCCAAAGCGACGCAGGTAACCGCGGCGGCGGCCACTCGATTTGCAGCGGTTCACCACGCGGACCGGGCTGGCATCACGCGGCAGCTGGGAGAGCCCGACGTAGTCCTTGCTCGCTTTCAATTCCGCCCGCAGCGCGGCATACTTCTCGACCGTCCGTTTGCGGCGCTCGTTTTTCTCGACCCATGAGGTTTTTGCCATAAAGAGGGTCGGAAGATAGGGTTCCGCCGCGTCAATGCAACTCTTTTTCCCGCAAAAAAACCTTCAAGCCCACCCGGCGAGGAAAAAGACCAGCGACAGATAAGCCCAGAGCGCCGCACCAGCGAGGCAGGATGCCAGAGAGAATCCATGCGGCTATCCCGATTTCGGCCAATCCGATGGCCTGCGTCAGCAAATGGGCATGCTCGTTGCCCAGAATTCGCGCCACGATTTCCTCATGCCGGGGCACCCAGCCCAGCAACTTGCATAGCAACCCCATTACCAGCCACACGCCAGCGAGTAAGCCACGAATCAGCCAAGGCACCCTCTCACTCTGATCGAGTGGGAAGCGGACGTCGATCACCTTCCGGGTCGCCGCCCCTCGCGGAAGTTGGTTCTCGATTGATCTGTTGGAGAGGCGCACTATTCTCCGCCTCCCCCTTATTTTTACATGGTTACCGCCTCCCTCCTCTCCGCGGGAATTCCCGCTTCTCTCGCCGCCGCTGTGGCGGGCCTGGTCTTCGCTTATTTTCTGATTCGAAAAGTGGTCAGCTGCTCGCCGGGCGACGATCGGATGAAAGAGATCGCCTCGGCCATCGAGGAGGGGGCCAAAGCCTATCTCAATCGTCAGCTCATCTCGATCGGAGTGATCGCGGCGGTCATCGCGGTATTGCTGCTGATCTTTAAAGACGTGCCGACCACGCTCGGCTTCGTGCTCGGCGCGGTCTGCTCACTCGCCGCCGGTTTCATCGGCATGCGCATCGCGGTGCTGGCCAATACCCGCACCGCGCAGGCCGCTACCATTTCGCGACATGAGGCGCTGAAGGTCGCCTTCAACGGCGGCGCGGTGACCGGGCTGCTCGTGGTGGGGCTGGCGCTCCTTTCAGTCGGTCTTTATTATCTCGCCGTCGCCAAAATGTATGGCCCGGCCTACGCGGCGAGCAGTCTCGTCGGTCTGGCGCTCGGCTCCAGCCTGATCAGCGTTTTCGCGCGGCTCGGCGGCGGGATTTACACCAAGGCGGCGGACGTGGGCGCGGATCTCGTGGGCAAGATCGAGCAGGGCCTCGACGAAGACGATCCGCGCAATCCGGCCACGATCGCGGACAACGTGGGCGATAACGTGGGCGACTGCGCGGGGATGGCGGCGGACGTTTTTGAAACATACGCCGTCAGCCTCATCGGAGCCATTCTCGTCGGCTCGCTCACCCTCGCGGGCAATGCGGCCGCCGTGGTCTATCCCTTCCTGCTCGGCGGAATCTCCGTGCTCGGAGCCATCGTGGGCATTCTCTATGTGCAATATCGCCGGAGCGAACCCGGCCGGGTGTTGATGGGCGGAGTCGCGGCCAGCGCGGTCGTCTCGGCCCTCCTCTACTGGCCGGCCACCCAGATGCTCTTCCCGCAGCCGGTCATGATCGCGGGGGCCGAACGCTCCGCGTCCGATCTTTACCTGGCGTCGCTCATCGGGCTGGTCATGACCGGCGTGGTGGTGCTCATCACCAATTACTACACCTCCACCGCGTTCAGTCCGGTGCGGAAAATCGCCCAGGCCTCCGAAACCGGACACGCCACCAACATCATCGCCGGACTCGCTCTCGGCCAGCGCGCGACGGCGCTGCCGGTGGGGTTCATCGGCATCGCCATTCTGCTCAGTTTCCATTTTGCCGGGCTCTACGGCATCGCCATCGCCGTGATGAGCATGCTCTCGCTCGCCGGCATCATCATTTCGCTCGATGCTTTCGGCCCCATCACCGACAACGCCGGCGGCATTGCCGTGATGAGTGAACTGCCCGAGGAAATTCGCGCCATCACCGACGATCTCGACGCGGTCGGCAATACCATGAAAGCTGTGACCAAAGGCTACGCCATCGCCTCGGCCGGGCTCGCCGCGCTGGTGCTTTTCGGTTCCTACGTGGAGGAATTGCGGGTCGCCTTCTCCGCCATCAAAGGCGTGCCGCTTCCCTCGCTCGAGTTCTCCCTGACCGAGCCCGAGGTGATCATCGGGCTTTTCATCGGCGGGCTGCTGCCCTTTCTCTTCACCGCCTTCAGCATGGACGCGGTCGGCAAGGCGGCGGGCGCCGTCGTCAAGGAAGTTCGCCGTCAGCTCCAGGCCAAGCCTGGCATCATGCGCGGCGAAGATAAGCCGGACTACGGCGTGTGCGTGGACATTGTGACCAAGGCCGCGCTTCGCGAAATGATCGTGCCCGCCCTGCTGCCCGTGGTTTTCGTGGTCGCGGTCGCCGCCATTCCCGCCCTGGGACCGGTCGTGCTGGGTGGCGTCCTGGTCGGCACCATCGTCACTGGCCTCTTCGTGGCCATCGCCATGACTTCCAGCGGCGGGGCCTGGGACAACGCCAAGAAGTACATCGAGGAAGGTCACCATGGCGGCAAAGGCTCCGACGCCCACGCGGCGGCTGTTACTGGTGATACCGTGGGCGATCCCTACAAGGACACCGCCGGCCCCGCCATCAATCCGATGATCAAGGTGGTCAACATCGTGGCCATCCTCGTCATCCCGATCTTTATAAAGCTCTGGGCGAGCTAGAAGTGGGTGGGTGGCCGGCGCAGCAACCGGCCCCGGCCAGCCTCGCCGACAAATTCCCCCTCGCGCGCCGCAATCTTACCGCGCACCGTCACCACGCTCGGCCTTCCTTCAATTTCAAAGCCCTCGAAGGAATTGTAATCGAGATTCATGTGGTGCGTCGCCGCGGAAATCTGGCCGCGATACTCCGGATCGTAAACCACCAGATCAGCATCGCTGCCTAGTTGAATTGTCCCCTTGCGCGGGAACAGTCCGAAGATCTTCGCGGTGTTGGTGCTCGCCGTCGCGACGAACTGATGCAAGTCGATCCGGCCGGTCTTCACGCCGTGCGTGTAGTATAGATTCACCCGGTCCTCCAGCGAAGGAATGCCATTGGGAATCTTCGTAAAATCGTCCAACCCCATTTGTTTCTGGGTGGCGAAATCGAAAGGCGCGTGATCGGTCGCCAGGGTCGCAATTCGCCCAGTGGCCAGCGCATTCCAGAGCACAGCCTGATTGGAGGCATCGCGCAGCGGCGGCGACATCACATTCTTCGCGCCCTCGAATTCCGCTTCCGCCGAAGTGCGATCCAAGAGCAGATATTGGATCAGCGTTTCGACCCAAACCTTGACGCCGCGATCCGACGCCGCCGAGGCCTCGCGCAACGCTTCCACGCAACTAAGGTGCACGATATAGACATGCGCGCCGGTCAGTTCCGAAAAGGTCATCAAATGGTGCACGCCCTCCGCTTCCACCAGCGGCGGACGGCTCCAATAGTGATAACCGGGACCCGTCTTGCCCTCCGCCAGAAGCTTCGCCTGGAGCGAGGCGATCAGCTCGGGATTCTCACAATGCGCCGTGGTGATCACGCCGAGCTTTTTGGCCAGGGTCAGCGCTTTATAGAGTTCCTCGTCGTTCAGACCGAACGCGCCCTTGTAGGCCAGGAAAATCTTGAAGCTGGCAATGCCGCGCTCGACGATTTCCGTGAAATCCTTTTCCGCTTCCTCATCGTAGCGCGTGACCCCCATGTGAAAAGTGAAGTCGCAGGCGCTCGCTCCCTCCGCCTTGCCTAGCCAAAGTTCGAACGCCTCCAGCGGCTTGTCGCTTTTCGCCGGACAAATCATTTCGATGAACGTGGTCGTGCCGCCGATCAGCGCCGCCTGGCTCGCGGTCTCATGCGTGTCCTTGGCCTGCGTGCCCATGAAAGGTAGATAAATGTGCACGTGCGAGTCGATGAAACCGGGAAAAACATACTTTCCCGTGGCATCGATCACCTCGCAGCCGTCCGGCGCTTCGATGTCACGATCGATCCGGGTGATCGTTTCGTCTTCGCAATAAATATCCGCGACATACCGCTCACTCGCGGTCACGATTTCGCCGTTTTTAATTAGAAGTGGCATGAGCTTTTTTGACAGGATTTACAAATTTACAGAATTTACAGAATTATATAAAATCTAGCCAGACAGGCGCTCTCGGCTCTGTCCCAATTCCGCATAATTCTGTAAATTTTGTCTAAGAGACTACGTTTTCCAGACGTCGCCCACTCCCTCGCCGAGCCAGCGCGTCGTAATAACTTTTTGTTGGGTATAAAATTGCACCGCTTCCTTGCCCTGGATATGCAGGTCGCCGTGGAAAGATTCGCCCCAGCCGGTGAACGGGAACATGGCCATGGTCGCGGGCACGCCCACATTGATGCCGATCATGCCCGCCTTGACCAGATGCTTGAACTCGCGGGCGGCCTTGCCGGAGTTGGTGAAAAGGGCCGCGCCGTTGCCGTAGGACGAGCGGTTCGCCTGGGCGATGGCCGCTCCGAGATCGTCCATCCGCATAACGTTGAGCACCGGGCCGAAGACTTCTTCGCGGGCGATTTCCATCTCGCTGGCCACGTGATCGAGAATCGTCGCGCCGACATAGAAGCCGTTCGGGGCCTCGCTCACTTTGAGACCGCGACCGTCGCAGACCACTTTCGCTCCGGCGGATTCGCCGCTGCTGACGAGATGATTGACTCGATCGCGATGCTGCCCGGTGATGACCGCGCCCATGTCGGGCTGCGCTTCTCCGTCCGTCGGACCCACCTTGATCGCGCGCGCCGCTGCGACTAGCGAAGGCAAAATCAAATCCGCCGCCTGGCCGACCGCAATGGCGGTCGAACCCGCCATGCAACGTTCGCCCGCGCAGCCAAAGGCCGCGGTCGAGAGCGCTTCGACCGTCCGCTCCACATCAGCGTCCGGCATAACCACGATGTAATTCTTCGCGCCGCCATTCGCCTGCACGCGTTTGCCGTGCCGCGTGCCTGTTTCGAAAACATGCTTCGCCACCGGCGAGGAACCGACGAAGGAGATCGCCCGCACTTTCGGATGGGTCAGCAACGCGTCCACGCAATCCCGCCCGCCCTGCACGAGATTGAGCACGCCCTTCGGCAAGCCCGCCTCGTCCAGCAGTTCGACCAGTCGAATCGCGCAGAGCGGCACCTTCTCGCTCGGCTTCAGCACGAAAGTATTCCCGCAGACCAGCGCCAGCGGAAACATCCAGAGCGGCACCATGGCCGGAAAGTTGAACGGCGTGATCCCCGCGCATACTCCGAGCGGCTGCAGCACCGTCTCGCAATCCACCCCGCGCGCCAGATTCTCCAGCGTGTCGCCAAAAAGAAGCGTCGGCGCGCCGCAGGCATATTCGATGTTTTCCAGCCCGCGATACACGCTGCCCCGCGCTTCGGCGAAGGTCTTGCCGTGCTCGCGGGTGACGAGTCGGCAGATCTCGTCGAAGTGCTCCTCGACCAGTTGGCGATAGCGGAAAAACAGCCGGGCGCGCTCCACCACCGGCGTCTCGCCCCAAGGGGGAAAAGCCTCCGCGGCCGCCTGCACGGCGGCGTCCACCATGTCGGTCCCGCCGAGCGGCACCTCAGCGATGATCTCACCGCGCGAGGGGTTGTAGACGGGCGACGCGTCGGCGGCGGTCACCGTTTCCCAGCGGCCGCCGATAAAGACGGGGCATTGCTCCATGATCAGCCTCGTGCCAGCGCCTCCGACTGTTTCACGAAGTCATCGCCGGTCCATTCGCTGTCCGCCGCGACCATTTTCCTCTGATCGGCCGCTGCTTTCTGGGCGGCTTTGCGCTCGGCCTGGCGTTTGACCAGATCGGCGTGGGTGGTGAAATAGGGCAGCGATTTGCCTTTGAAGTCGGACAGTGTCTCAAAACTGTGTTTCTCCATGAAGGCGAGCAGCTCGTCGCACATCGGCTGGACGCAGCCGTAGCCAAATTTCATCACGCCCGTGCAGACCTGCACCGTGTCCGAGCCCAAGAGGATGAACTGCGCCGCGTCGCTGCCCGACTCCACGCCGCCCAGACCGGAGAGCGAGCGATCGGGAAACTCGTCCTGAATCACCCGGGCGATTTCCATGCACATGCGCAACGCAATCGGCTTGACCGCCCGCGACGAGTAGCCGCCGGGCGTGGTGTAACCTTCCACGCTGGGCTCCGGCCGCAGCGTTTCCAGATCGACGCCGACGACGCTGCGGATCGTGTTGATCGCGCTCACGCCCTGGCAGCCCGCCCGAAAAGCCGCGCGCGTGGGATCCTCGATGTGCGTGATATTCGGCGTCATCTTGGCCCAGACCGGGATCCGGGCCGCGCCCATCACCCAGCCGCAGACTTCCTCGAGGACCTCGGGATTCTGGCCCATGGCCGCGCCCATCTTTCGCTCGGGCAGACCGTGCGGGCAGGAAAAGTTCAACTCGAAGGCATCGACGCCGGCGTCCTGGCATCGCTCCACGATCTCGATCCACGCGTCCTGGTCGAATTCCTCCATGATCGACGCGATCAGCACGCCGTCCGGAAACTCGTCTTTGCACTTCTTGAATTCATCCAGCCAGATGTCGAACTTCCGGTCGCTGATCAGCTCGATGTTTTCCCAGCCGATCACTTCCTGGCGGTCGCGCGAGTAAAGTTTGCCGTAGCGCGGCGTGACGTTGACGACTTTCGAGCAGTCGAGGCTGACCGTTTTCGCGATCACCGCTCCCCAGCCTTCGCGGAAGGCGCGGTTGATGACGTTCAGATTGGTTCCGGGAGGCCCCGAGCCAATGACAAAAGGATTCGGGAGTTTAAGTCCATCGACGTGACAGGTAAGTGTCGGCATGGGGCGATACTTTCGGTTCTCCGCCCCGAAAACGCACGTAGAATTATCTGGTTCGCCAGGCGGTCCGCGCCAACTCCGCCGGTCGGATCAACTCCGCGCGCGGGTGAGCATGATCTGGTTGACGTCGCTGTCTTCGCACATCGCCAGATGCGCGGGCTCGCCCTCCTCGGGCTGCGGCGTTCTTTCGCACCGGCCGCCGGCGGCGACAAGCTCGGCCGCGCCGGAAACGACATCGGCCACCTGGAAAGTGAGCCCGGTCCACGTCCGTTTCCCCTCGCCTCCGCCGTGGATGGCGATCAGGCCGCCCGCCACTCCGATCTCAACGATGCGCGGATTTCGGCGGGTGATCTTCCCGCCGAAACAGGTCTCGTAAAATCGAGCGGCGCGTGCGGCATCCCGAGCCCAGATGGTGTATTTCAGTTTCTCGACATGCATGACTCGATCGTGGCGCGTCGAGCTGGATAAATACCACCTCCGATCTCGCCAGTCCGGCTTTGATTTGCCTAGGGTGCGAGCGCCATGGACTCGCAGCAGACCATCGATACCCACAACAAGGCGCTCAAGGTGAACCTCGACCCGCGGTGGTATGGCACCTTCGCCGAAATCGGAGCCGGCCAGGAGGTGGTGCGCTGGTTCTTCCGGGTGGGCGCCGCGGCGGGCACGATCGCGAAATCAATCTCCGCCTACGATATGAAGGTGAGCGACGCCATCTACGGACTGACGGAGCGCTACGTCTCGCGCGGCCGTCTGCAGGCGATGCTCGATCGGGAGTTCGCCCTGAATCTGGAGCGGCTGGAAGGCATCCGAAGCGACAACACGGCCTTTTTCGCCTTCGCCGACACGGTGGTGGCGCGCAGTTTCAAGGGCAGCAATGAATGCCATGGCTGGATGGGCATTAAATTCCAGAGCCATCCGCGCGACGAGCCGAGCCAGATCGTGATGCACATCCGCATGCTCGACGCGGAAGCTTCGCTCCAGCAGGAAGCGCTCGGCGTGGTGGGCGTGAATCTTTGCCACGGTGCTTTCTTCCTGCACCACGAGCCGGATCAACTGGTGGACTCGCTGCTGGATAAACTGACGACCGGCCGGATCGAGATCGACATGATCGAGTTCAGCGGCATCGAGTTCCGCTATGTGGACAACCGGCTGATGGCGTTGAAGCTGGTGCAGCTCGGGCTGAGCGGCGCGGCCATGTTCGGCGCCGACCGCGAGGTGCTGCAGCCCTCGGAGGTGCTCTACAAGCAGGCCGTGCTGGTCGAGCGTGGCAGCTTCCGCCCCACGACCAACGTCAATCTGGATATGCTGGAGTGCGCGCTGGAAAAATTCCAAGCCGATCCCGCCGTCGCCGGGAAACCGGTCCTGCCGATCATGGAAATCACCATGCGCAATTTGCTCGCCGGGGGTAAGGACGTGGACCGGCGCGATTTCCTCGCCCGCGCCGACCTGCTGGCCGCCTGCGGCATGACGGTGCTCATTTCCGACTACTTCGAGTACTACCGGCTCGCCGCCTATCTCGCCTGGCGCACGAAGGAGCGCATCGGGATCGTGATGGGGGCGCCCAGCCTGATCGAACTCTTCGAGGAGAAATATTACACCCAACTGGCGGGTGGCATTCTGGAAAGCTTCGGGCGTCTCTTCAAGAACGAACTCAAGCTCTACATCTATCCTTGGCAGAAGACGCCGGGGGAGCCGCCGCAGACCATCGCCACCCTGGACGTCGCGCCCGAGTTGAAGTCGCTCTACAATTATCTGGCCGGGCGCGGCAGTTTCATGGATCTCGACAACTATAAGCCGGAATACCTTTCCATCTTCTCGCGCGACGTGCTCAAGCGGATCGCCAGCGAAGACAGCACCTGGGAAGCCATGGTGCCGGAAGGGGTCGCCGGGATGATCAAGGAACGCGGCTTCTTCGGCTACACCCGGACGCGGCCAGACTGAAGATGCCCGAAGATTAGACCTGACGACCGCGCGTGGTTCTAGTTAGCTCCGGCGATGAATCCGCTCCGCCTCGCTCCGCTCGCAATGGTCTGCCTAGTGATGCCGCTGGCGGCGCCGGCGGCCGATTTATGTGTCGCCGTGATCGATTACCGTGCCTCCGTGCCCGACGAAGAACTTGCGCAGGCGGTGGCGAAACTGGACGTGGCTCGCCTGGGCGAATCGAGCACCGTAAAAAGCCGGGTGAAGGAACTGGATGGTGGAGAGGTGCTCTTTTTCACCCGCGTCCCCGCGGCGTCGGGCCGGCAGGTGACCCGCCTCGGCGTCCAGAAATCGGACCTGAAATATTCGGTCAAAGGTCGGTCCGTCACCGCCGAAGTGATCGTCACCACTGGCACCAAGCTTCCCGGCGGGCAGGTGGGCACATTTTCCAACGCTGGGAGCGCCTCCGTGAGCGGCGGGCAATCCGTTCTGCTCGATACGACCAGCAGAAATCTGGAGAACACCCTGCGCAGCCACGGCTCGCGGCGGACGATCCGCAGCAAGTCGATGCGCCTTCTTGTCGCGCAGGTTATACCCTGATCATCCCACTTTAACGCAACAGCGCGGAGCGTAGCTCAGGCAACTTTGCCAAAACGTCCGGCCGGTGTCTTTGAAACCGTGCACCGGAAAGATCGGCGGGGCGTCGCTGCGGCTCATCTTTCGCGACTATGTCGTCTGCCGCCCCGCCGGCACGCGATTTCTTGCCCCGCGCGAGGCGACGGCTAACTTGGTCCCTCATTCTATGCGGAATCTACTCGTCGCAGCCGGGCTCGGTCTCCTCATGCCTCTTCTCTTCCTCCAGGCACCGGGCCTTGGCGACGATCTCACCTACTGGCAACTCGCTTTCGAGCTGCACGAGGAGGGTTGGAAGGCCTGGGACCACAGTAGCTTTCACGATCTGCGCTGGCCGGTCTGGGGGCTGAGCTGGATTCTGCAGGGCATCGCGGGGCCGGGCCTCATCGGCTACTACGGCGTGCCGATGTTCTATTGCGCTCTGGGCGCATGTTTCGTCTTTCGATTCGGTCGGCTGCTCTACCGCTCCGAGACCCTCGCGCTGCTGGGCGCGGCCCTTTTTCTGTTCCATCCCTTGCTAAACCCGATCATCTACCGGCCCATGCCGGATCTCTCGGAGGGGGTGCTCGGCGCTTTGGCGATGTGGTGCTGGTACGCCCTGATGACCCGGGAAAAACGGCGAGCCGGGTGGGCCGTGGCGACCGGGTTCCTGGTCGCGCTGCTCTACTCGAACCGCCTGACCGGCCTCTTCATCATCCCGACGCTCGGCGTCTGCACTCTGCTCTTTTTTCCGCGCAAGTGGCCGTGGCTGCTCGGCGCGGGGGCGGCGGCGGGCGCTTTCTTCGCATTGGAGGGGCTCATCTACTGGCACGCCACCGGGGATTTCCTGCACAGCCTGCATGCCAATCTCGGCGCGCGCGGGCGGAAGGGCACCGAGACGATCGCGCTCTGGTCTCTCCCGTTCCGGTTCCTCGATTCGCTCTGGAAAGGAAGCCCGCTCGCTCCGGTCTATGCCATCACGGCGGCGCTCGGCGGCGTGAAACTGTGGCGGGATTTCGGACGGTCGGGACGGATCGTCGTGGCGTGGTTCGTGACCATCTTTCTGAGCTATTCCTGCGCGATACAGGGAATCAATCCGGTGCGCCCGATGCTGCGCGACGCCGACCGTTTCCTGGTGGGCTGCGCCGCGCCGATGGTTCTGCTGTCGGCGGCCGGCTGGCTCTGGCTGTGGGAATGGGCGCAGCTTTGGGACCCGGCGCGGCGCATTTCGGACCGGCTGCGCCGACATGCCGGGCTCAGCGCCGCGGCGGTGCTGTTGCCGCTTATCCTGCTCAGCGGACGGGCGATGCTGCAACTCGACTACATCCCGGAGTTTCGCCGCTACGTGGGGGCGCTCGCTCCGGGGACCAAGGTCTTCACCCACCACTCCATGCGCGCCCTGTCTTTCCTGGTCGCGCCCCGAGGCTCCGGGCAGTTCGACTGGACCACGAAGCACTGGATCGTTGAAGCCGATCCCGATCTGGAAGAAAAGGCCGACGAAGCCGACGAGGTCTGGTTCACCCGCAAACTGGCCTGGCTGGGCGTCCGCAAGGCCTTGGAGCGCGACCAGCAGGACGGGCGGGTCGTTTACGCCAGCTATATCGCCGAGCCGGCGAACGATTGGCGCTTAGCGGAGGTGATCGCCCGCGACGACAATCCGGATTTCGTTTTCTGGAAACGGCGCACTCCCGAAAGGGGCAAACCGTCCTGGCAAACCTGGCCGCTGCCGACTCCCGTCGAATGGAAAAAAGGCGATGACCGCCGCCCCAGGATCACCGTTCCGATCGATGCCAGTCTGCGGGGCCGCCGGGTCTATCTACGGCTGCGGGCTGAATCCGATGCGATCGAGGCGCTCGCCCCTGTCGTGCAGTTCCAGGCGGAGAAAATTCGTCTGGGCGAATATCTCCTCAAGCCGTATCTGCAACCGCAGCCCGGCACCGACTATTTTGCCCTGGAGATTCCGGCCAACGCGACCTCGGCGGAGATCGATTTCGATATCTCCAGCAAGACGAAGTCTATCCGTCTCGAGGGCATCGAGTGGCTCAGCTACTGATCGGCGGAGGGCTCGGGGTTGCACTTGACAGGCCGCGCCCGGTTCCATATTCCGGGGGCTTCAAGGCTGGCTGGAGTGAAATATGGCTGGTTTCCCTGAGCAACGTGAGACGAAACAAACCTGTCAATCTGTGAGCCGCCCCCTTTCCCAGCGCCCCTGCTGGCGAGAAGCCGCGCTCTGGAGCATCCCCGCCATCCTGGCTGGAGTGTTCCTGCGCTACGTCCTGCTCCACTACAATCCCTACGCCTACTGGAGCGAGGATTCCGCCTCCTACATCCGGTTTGCGAGGATGCTTTTCGAGGATGGAGAATTCGATCTCGAAAGAAAACGCCGCTGGCTCTAGGGTGCATGACATGAAAGTTACCGGGGTTCAAGCGGCGGCTTTGGAGCGGGCGTCCCAGTCGCGGTCGAAGTGGTGGCCCAGGAGCGCGGTGCGCAGGGTGAGGATGTTTTGCGCGCCCTCCACGCTCCAGAACATGCCGG
>JBGTNO010000243.1:0-2449 GCA_041743065.1 Chthoniobacterales bacterium | reverse complement strand
AAGGCCGCGCTCGACGAGGCTAACGTCGAGATGCCCGAGCCCGTCCATCGCGTCGTAATCAGTCGCGTCTCCCCCTCTCGCCCCACTCCCCAGGCCACCACCGCCGCCTCCGACGTCTCCCCCGAGACCGGGCTGCAGGATCAAATCGAGGAAGATCTCGCCCGCGACGAAGAGAACCTGCTTTAGCCCGCTGCGCCCCATCGACCAGCGAATCACGGGCGGGAGTTTTGGCCTCCAGCGGCGCTTTTTGCCAAACGGACGATTTCGTTCTTCATATCCATGGAGGAGAGGCGGCCTCGATGGACCGGTGTTCGTTTCCTCCGCCGACATCCCGACGAGGGGCCGGACATCCTGCCATATTGAAAAGTCCTCCCCGCCCGGCTTCGCAACTACCGCTTGGCCAATTGCCCGGCTAATTCCACTTCCCGGGCGCGCAGGGCCTGCCGCCGGTGATGGGAAGCATCGTTCTTGGTGCAGACGAGCGAGTAGGGCCGGCTGGTCTCTTCCGTGGTGCAGTCCAGGTCAAGCCGGTGATTCCTGATGAAGGATTCGATCTGGGATCGGTCGCCTTGCGCGCGCTTGAAGCGATGGCTGTGGGAGGAAGGATCGGCCATAAACTCCGCCAGTTCGCGGATGAGCGGATGCCGGATGTCATCGGTATCGGGAAATGGGCGCGCCCAATCCGGGTAAGGGTCCAGCGGGCGCGCGACCTCGAGGTCGAGGATCTTTCGGGCGAAGGCGTGAAGCTCGGGAATGAGCGAGTGCGGCTGTCGCGCGGGCGTTTTCAGCGACCGGTCCAGCAGAACGGGGCCGAGTATTTCGCGGACGTAGAGCAGCGAACCATCGACCTGAAGAAACTCGAGAGCGGCGGCCCGATCCGCTCTCTCTTCGATGAGATGCGAGGCGGCCAGCAGGATGCGCGTTTCCTCGGCATCGCCCGGCGGGGCCGGCTCGAAAGGCGCGTCCCACCGGCATTCCACCTTCCGCGCGGGCTCCAGCGCGACGAGCTTTCCGGCCACGCCCCGCGCGAGCGATGCGGCTTCCGGCTTTGTCCTGAGCGCATCGAGCAGGTCGAAAAGCATTTTCCGGTGTTCCCCGATGTCCTCCGCGCCCGCGCGCTCGATCAATCTTTCACAGGCTCCGAGGCCGAAGGCCCGATAAACTTTCTTCCAAAGCGTCTGGTCGCAGAGATGAAATGCGGCCACCGGCACGCGCTCGGCGAGGATCTCGAAAAGATCGTCCGCCCCGGCCGTGGCCAGGGCTCCAAGAAGAACGGCAAACCGGTCCCCGATGCCGCGGCTCAAATCCGAATGGTAGTGGGGAAGGGCATCCGGGTAACGTTCGATGATGGCCTGCGCCAATCGCCGGAAGGGCGCCGAGACTTCTCTCCCGCCGCTGCCAGCGAGACCGGTCAGGCGTCGGCAGGCCTCCTCGAGATTGTGCCGGGCGCGAATCCGCTCGTCGTCTTCGGCGGGCCAGAGGACGACAGCAGCGCGGCGATACCAGAGATCCATCGTGCAGCCGGCGTTGCCCGTGTATCCCTCGACCTCCTTTTCGTCGGGTTCGGCGGCGTCGATTTGCTGCCGGGCGAGCAGGGCCTCCTTCATAATGGCAAACCCGCCCAGCGGCACCGGCTGGTCCCGCACATCCCTCCAGTGGGCGATGCTCAAGCTTTCCTCATACACCTCTCCCATCGTGGCTTCGGAATCATCGGCGTAGCGGTTAGACCGGTCGTAGCCGTATTCGTCTTCGAGCTGCCCCGTCTGATGAAAGGTGACCAGTCCGAGATGGATGGTGAAACCGCACTCCCGCGCGGCCGCGGCGAGGGCTCTGGCTTTGGCGGAATCATGGCCCTTGAGGGTATGCCACGAGAGGTTGGCCTCGGTGTATTGGTGCTCCAGCAGCACGGCGGTCACCTCATCGCCGCGCTTTTTTTTCAGGGCGGCCAGCGTGGGAAGGAGCGCGGCCGACTGGGCGGTGCCGGAGAGGTTAAGGCGGCCCGGATCGCCCTGGTCGAGCCGGATGTTATAGGCCAGGCAGCATCGCCAGCCCGCCCGCACCGGCTGCACCTCGTGTTCGCAATCCGCGAAAAAGGCCGCGTCCTGGAAGTCATACAGATGCGCCTCGTCGCTGAAATCAATCTCCACTTCCCGCCCCTCGTGGCGGATATGGAGGCAGCCTCCCTGGTGGGCGGAGGGCAGTGCGATGATCAGCGAGCCAATCATCGCACCCAGCTTTTCGGTGTCGCGATGGGCGCGGAAATGACCCCCTTTCCCGTAAAGGAGCAGCTTGTAGGGATGGAGGGAAATCTCGCCTTCGATCCCGAGATCCGCGCGGAGGCGCCGGGCAATTTCTTGGAGATACTGTTCCCATTGCGGCGCGCGGAACTCGATCGCCCCGGCGTCGATCTGCCAGCACCGGCGCACCGCGTCGTCGTGAACCGTCTCCG
>JBGTNO010000242.1:0-3374 GCA_041743065.1 Chthoniobacterales bacterium | reverse complement strand
TTGATCCGCCGCAGCACGCCCTCGTGGCTCGTGAGCGCCAGGCACCCGTGTCCCGCCTCGGCCAGCGCCGCGCTGAAGCCCTCGTGCCGCTGCCGCCCGAACATCGTCTCCACTGATCCCGCGAAGGCAAACCGCCGGAATCCGTGATGCAGCAGATACTCCGCCGCGATCCGCCCGACCGCCCCATCGTCCGAGACCACGCGCGGGATGGGCGACACCTCGAGCCGGTTGGAGACGTTCACCGCCGCGCCGCATCTGCCCGCCGCCTCCAGCCAGTTCTCCGAGGCGAGAAAGCCGATCATGCCACTCGGCGGTGCCCCACCGGGAGGAGGCAGCGCGACATCCGAGACCTCCAGCCTCCAGTGTGGCTGTTCAATCGCATGTTTCCGCACTCCCGCCAGGATGGAGCGCCCGAAGGCCAGGGCGAAGGGCAGGCAGACGCCGATGTGGAGACGGGCGCGCATGGCGTCACACAATTTTCCAGCCGCGTCGCGGAGTCAATCCTCCGCCTGACGCAAATTCAAAAGATTAAGTCGCGGATAAGCAATGACAGTGACGCTGTCGGCGTTACTGTGTCCGCCGAACCACCCACCATCCCGTTACCCCTTAAATGAAAATGAAAACTACTCGTTCCTTCCTTCGGGCCTTCACGGTCGCCCTTCCCATCGCTTCGCTGGGCTTCTTTCTCTCCAGCCAGCCGCTCGTGGCGGATGTTTTAGTGCAATACGATTTTGGCACTGTGGAATCTCCGACCTTGGGTTCCACGCTTGAAGCGCTCGGCGTCAACGGAAGCTCCCTCACGGCAAATTCCGGGACGCCTTTCGATACAGATGGCGACCCCGTCACCTCAGCGGCAAACTCATCTAATTCTGGGACAGTGCAGTCCAACCTAACCATCACCAATGACACCGGCGCGGCAGGTACATTGCCGGTCCTCGGCCGGCCCGATGGCCAGTCTGATACGGATATTGCTACCGAGTTTCCTGTCGACGTGGACACGAACCCCAATTATTTCTCGTTTACCCTGACGGCTGACCCGACCGAGGCGCCCGGCGCACTTTTCAGTCTCACTGACCTTCAGCTTGATTTCGGAACAGGCGGAGGCAGCACCCGCGGGTTTACGCTGGCGTATGCAGTCAACGGTTCCACAGATTTCACGTCACTCGGTTCATCCGATCCAAGCCAAGTAGGCGGAAACTTCGACGCCACGACCTTTAGACACTACACGTTTGCCATCCCTGAGACGGCGGTGAATCTCACGAGCGCCGAGTTCCGGTTTTTCACGTTTGCCTCTCAGGTAAATGGCCGGAATATGTTTTTCGACAACATCACGGTGAATGGGTCTGTCATCCCCGAGCCTTCGTCGATCCTGCTCCTGGCTGGCGGTATTGGCGGCCTGCTCCTGCGCCGCCGCCGCGCCTAATCCGGCGCACGCAGCTAACGCTCCTTGGAAGGGCGGTCTTGCTCCGGCGAGACCGCCCTTTTCGTTTGCCGGAATGGGTCTTCCGCCCTTGTGGCGTCTTCGCGCTCGTCGGACCCAGCCGAGAGTGTTGGTGAGGCAGCTTTTCAGCCCAGTGATCGCCTCCTCTGCCGTGCCCGATTCACTGTCCTTCAGCGACCCTCGGCAAGTGACGCCGCCTCTGAGCCCGCCGGAGTCCCTTCCCTTCGAAAACCTGTAGAAAACCTCGGCCATTGGGACTGCGCAGCATAGCGGGCGCGGACTAGGCATCCAACAGGCGGGAGCGTGACGCATCGGAGGCATCTTCCAGAGCCAAATGCCGCGCCGTGATCGAATGGGAAAAACCGACCTCTAAATCCTCAAAATTCAGCGTTCCGCGATATCATGCGCCGCCCCGAGACTTCGCCGTCGATCCGGCAGAGGCAGAAGGTTACTCAGCTTTGGAGTCTGGCGAGATCGTCAGACATGGACGCTGCATCAACAAAATGCCGGCGAAGGACGCTCAAAGATTCCCCGCTGAGGAACGTCAATCAACGTTCCGGCCAACAGTCACCGTTGGCGGCGGCGCCGAAGCAGGAGAGGCGCGGCCATCATGAGCATGATGACGGCGGAAGGTTCAGGAACAGCCACTGCGACGATTCCATACATGTTTCTCGAGGTGCCGTCGGCTTGCGCGAACGTGCTGACGACCCAAGGCCCGCTGGCCGGAGCCTCGAACCGCTGATGCCACAGGTTGAAGTGGTGGATTTCCGTTTCATTGGTGGCAATCAACTCTGATGTCGGTTTTCCAGCCGTGAGGTTCGTCCAGCCGTTAGTGCTGAGCCACGGCATTGGGTTGGGCCTGGCGGCGTCGGTGCCCACCCGTATATCGATGAGCAGATACATGTCCACAGTGGAAAATGTCGTGTCCGTGGTATCGAGTGTCACCTGGACCTCGAAAGGATTATCGTCGCGTGCAACGTTCTGCAGCTGGATGTAATCAGCGCCGATGAGAGAAGGAGCATTATTGGTGTTTATATACTCGAAGACCCGATCAGTGAAAATCTTCGCGTCCTCGCCAAATCCGCCCGATACGAGCAGGGACGTCGTGTCGCTGCCCTGCACCACACTGACTGATTCAATGGCTCCCTCTGGAACAGCCAGCGCCGCATGAAGCGGGAGGACGACAACCGCGAGGAGAGTTAGCAGGGAGCGCGATGGGGTTACGGGGGGCGTAAACATACATCAGGGTTTATTGCTTTCACGCGCGGACGCAACCAAAAAATGAGTGCAGCAGCATTTTTTTGGCCAGCAATCCAGAACACCATCCCCCGGGCCACTCGTCCGCATAGCAAGACAGCGGTGCAACCTCGCCAATCTCGAAGTCGAGGCGGCGGCGCCGATCTGTTGCTCTATCCAGCGCAGATCCAACTCTTTGCGTCCCGGCACGGATTCGGGATCTCATCCCAGTGCTTGCGCCCCTGAACACCGGCGCGGGCGCGACAGGGCGCACCGAATGCATCTCCCAAACCCATGTTTGCACCGCGGAAATCGCCGCCGCTGAGGAGCGGCGCACTTGCATGGGCGCGGCCATTCATTAACGTCCCGCCCATGCCCGTCTACGTCTATGAAACCTCCGATGCCGGCCCGGCGCGTCAGTTCGAGATCAAGCAAAGCATGAGCGAGCCCGCGCTTTCCCGCGACCCGGAGACAGGGCGGCCCGTGCGGCGCGTGATTTCTGGCGGATATGGCGTGCTGCAAAAGGCGGGCGCGCAGCCTGCGCCAGCGCGTTCCAGCGGCGGCTGCGGGTCAGGCTGCGGTTGCCATTAGCCGTAGTTGGAAATCTCTCCCGACTAAAAATGTCCAAGTTTGTCGATGAGGCTCGCGTCGAGCCAGGCCGCGGAAAATCTCCGCTGCTCATCATTCTGCTGACAGT
>JBGTNO010000241.1:0-5259 GCA_041743065.1 Chthoniobacterales bacterium | reverse complement strand
CCGCTGCTGAATTTCTTCGTAGGCCTTATAAACACCCTCTTCTTTTTTCTGAAACCACGTGCAGGCGGTGGCGGCGGAGGTGATCGTAATGCCGCGCTCGCGTTCCTGCTCCATCCAGTCGGTGGACGTAGTGCCCTCATGAACCTCGCCGATCTTGTGGATCATGCCGGTGTAGAAAAGGATGCGCTCAGTAAGCGTCGTCTTGCCCGCGTCGATGTGCGCGGCAATACCGATGTTGCGCGTCCGCTCAAGCGGAAACGCCCGGTCAGGGGAGTTGATCTCCTTGTTGACGACGTGGGGATCTATAATTGCAGCGGTGGCGGACATCGGAAAAAATCGGCTAGGGGACTACCAGCGGAAGTGCGCAAAAGCGCGGTTGGCCTGGGCCATCTTGTGGGTGTCGTCCCGTTTCTTAATGGCATTCCCCTGCCCGGCAGCGGCTTCCTTCAGTTCGCTGGCGAGAGCGTCCTGCATGGGGATGTTGCGACGGTTCTGGGCGAAACCGACGATCCAGCGCATAGCCAGGGAAACCTGACGGGCCGGCGAAACTTCGAGCGGCACCTGATAAGTTGCGCCACCGACGCGGCGGCTCTTCACCTCGAGGCGTGGTTTTACGTTTTCGAGCGCCTTGTGCAGCGTCTCGAGCGGATCGACCACCTCGGTGTCGAGACGCGTCTTCTCGATGGCCGCATACACGATGCGCTCGGCGAGAGATTTCTTGCCGTCTTTCATGACGGCACTGATCAGATTCGCCACGACCGGACTAGCATACCGGGCGTCGGACTTCTCTTCTTTAGCGTAAACTCTGCGGCGGCGGGACATGACGTAAGATCGTTATTTCTTCTTCTTTCCACCAGCTGCCGCGGCTTCCTGGCCTGGCTTCGGACGCTTCGAGCCGTATTTTGACCGGCCCTGACGGCGGCCATCGACGCCGAGGGCATCGAGCGCACCGCGGACAATATGGTAGCGGACACCCGGCAAATCCTTCACCCGGCCGCCCCGCACGAGCACGATGGAATGCTCCTGGAGGTTGTGACCTTCGCCGGGGATGTAGGCGATGATTTCCTCACCATTGGTCAACCGGACCTTTGCCACCTTGCGCAGAGCCGAGTTCGGCTTCTTAGGCGTGCGGGTCAT
Organism: Chthoniobacterales bacterium; assembly: GCA_041743065.1. GTDB lineage: Bacteria > Verrucomicrobiota > Verrucomicrobiia > Chthoniobacterales > Chthoniobacteraceae > JBBSOD01. The sequence continues at coordinate 4,122 of JBGTNO010000241.1, read as the reverse complement.
GACCTGAGTGCAGACCCCGCGCCGCTGCGGGCAGCTATCGAGGGCGGGCGACTTCGATTTCGTAGTCACCTTCGTGCGGCCTTTGCGGACGAGCTGGTTGATTGTTGGCATCTAAAGTTGAGTTAGTTCTAAGGTCGGATGTTTCCCGGAATATCCGGGGACTAAAAACCCGCACTTGGAGGTAAAATACCTACCCACCAGTTGCGGGGGACGCGCACTATAGGAATTTGTTCCAAGCGCGCAAGGGTTTTTTCCCGGATATCCGCGCCGGTTTGGACGTGGATATCTGCGGGACGGTGAGGATTAGCAGGGTGGCTTACGCCTTGCAAGAAAAGTTTCGGAAAAAAGGACAGGTTTCTGGCGCAGGAAAAGATTGCTCACAGCGGGGGCGGGGGCGGCGGCGGCCAGAACTTTCGGGAGCCTCCGGGCTGCATAGTCCTATGACGAATACCGCCATCACCGATCCCGAGATCCTTAAGCGGCGTTATCCGGTGGCGCTGGAGTGTTACGCCCTGCGCACCGGCTCTGACAGAGCCGCGGAATAGCTCAGGCGCGAGGGCGTCGAGCGGGTCTTCTTTTTCAGAGCCCGCCTCGCTGTCTGCTCACGCAGCACAGGCGCGATGGCCCGTTCGGCCTGGCCCGGGGGGCGCTCCCCGGGGTACCCAGCGGGCAATTGATCGAGCGCGCCCGCCGCCGGCGCGAATTTTTAGCGGCTGCCGCCCAGTGCAACTTCGCCGCGGGCGACCAACTCATCCTGCGCACGCCGGGCGGGGGCTGGGGCTACCCGCGCGCCGGAAGTCCCCAGCTCTGAGGCGGCGCACGCATTCTTTACGAACGCCGCGGAGCCGTCTAAGTTTCACCCGCATGATGTTCCCGCTTCCGTCCCGATCCTGGCTGCCCCTACTGTTGGGCTGCGCGCTGAGCGGGTTCGCAGCCGCTTCCGCCCGCGCGGAACTCAGTTTCGACGAAAAAATTCTTCAGCTCCGCAGCTCGCCGAGCGAGCACTCCGCCGCCGGCGTCTTTCGTTTCGAGAACACTGGATCTGAACCCGTCACCATCCGCAAAGTCCACACGACCTGCGGCTGCACTACCGCCAAGCTCGCGAAGATGACCTACCGCCCCGGCGAGCGCGGCGAACTCGCCACCGTCTTCAAATACGGTTTCGCCCGCGGCCCGCTGCGCAAGCTGCTCTCAGTGGAAACGGAAGACGGCACGACCATTCCACTGGAAATCCACGTGCGCGTCGAAGCACCCGTCACGGCTACTCCAACGCTCGTTTTCTGGCGAACCAGCGAAGCGGCGAAGCCGAAGACGGTGACTATCGAGGTGCAGCCAGGCGTTCCGGCAGAGGTCGGACCGGCTGAATGCGACAGCGACGATTTCCAAGTCGGGTTGGCGAAAAGTGAAACGGGCTACCTTCTCACAGTGACGCCCCGCGACACCACTCAGCGCGCCAAAGCCCGCATCCGCCTGCCTACACGCCCCGCGGGCGCCGAACCCGGCAGCCTCACCATCTACGCCCGAGTGCAATGATTATCCTCCGGCAGGCCCTGCTCATCCTGCTCCTCGCGCTGCTGCCCGCAGCCCTCATCGGTTTCATCCAGATCGCGCCGAAAGACGGTTCCCCCGACATTCCGGCCACGGCGATGACGCTGGCCGAGGGTGAGGTCGATCTCGCCACCGCCCTCTCCTGGAGCCGCGTGCTCTGGGTGGATGCCCGCGCCCCCGAGCTCTTTGAGCAGGAACACATCCCGGGCGCCGTGCCGCTGAGCGAAGAGCGCTGGGAGGAAGACCTCGTCGCGCTCTTCGATGAATGGAAGCCCGAGGCAAAGACCGTCGTGTATTGCGACTCCGCGACCTGCGACACGAGCAAACAGATCGCCGCCCGCCTCCGCCGCGAAGTCGGTCTCGAGAACGTCTATTTCCTGCACGGCGGCTGGGACGCCTGGCAAGACCGCCCGCAGCCAGAGCCATGAGAGCCGTCACTTTTTTCACCCGGCTCGTCCTCGGGCTGCTCTTCGTCTATGCGGGAGCCATCAAAATCTGGGATGTCGGCGGGATGCAATGGAGCGCGCCGCAGTTTGCCGCCGACATCGCCAACTTCCGCCTCGTGGGCGGCGATTTCGCCATCCTTCTGGCGATTTTCCTGCCTTGGGTCGAGATCGTGGCCGGGGTCGCCCTAATCCTGCGGCGGCTGTATCCCGGCGCACTCGCCGTGCTTACCGGACTAATGCTCGTTTTCACCGGTGCGGTCGCTTCGGCTCTCGCCCGCGGACTCGATGTGCGCTGCGGCTGTTTCGGCAAAGCCGGCGCCGAGACGGATCTTCCCCTCGCCCTGGCGCGCGATCTCGTCCTGCTCGGCGCTTTGCTTTTTCTGGCTGTCGCGGAACGCTACGGCCCGCACAGCCGCGCCGGTCACAGCGAGTCGCTGCTTGAAACCCGCCCGTCTGAACGCTAAACCCTCCCGCGAAACACCTGCCCAAGGAATGGACAAAGACCCCGACAGAAGATTCAGCATCCCGCTCGAACGCAGCGTCCAGCCGCGCAAGCCCGGGCGCTGGATCCCGGTGATCTGGCTCCTTTTCGCCGTCGCCCTCACGGTCGCCATTATTGGTGTGATCCAGAGCTACGTGCCAATCGCCGACGAGGACCGGGAAAACGCCAGCGCTGAAGAAATCAGCGCCGCGGAGCCGATGGCCCCTCCTCCCGCTCCCGCCAAAAAACCGGCTCCAGCTCCAGTCACCCCCGCTCCCTCGCCTTCGGCTCCCGTCCCCGAAAGCACCCCCGCCCTCGCTGTCGGTGCGCCCGCCCGCCTCACGGAGAAAACCGAGGCCGTTTTACGCGAAGGCCAGCGCGTGCGCGGTTTCCTCACGCTTCAGCCCGGCACCGAGGTGGTCGTACAGGAAGTTCTGCCCGAGGGCCGCTACCGCGTGAGCTGGCGCGATGCCGAGGCCGAGACCGCCGCCAGCGCCCTCGAGCCCCTGACCCCGTAACCGGGGCCTCCGCGTCTTTTGTTTCGACGCCGCCCTCCCGATATTGTCTTCTGCGGGCGCAACCTTTGCTCAGTCGATGAAAAAACTCTTCGGAATCTTCAGAAACGACCCCGACGATGTTCCCCCGAAGACCTCCGGCGACAAAGGCATCGAGATCATCAAGGCCGCGCCTAACACCCAGCGCGGCAACGAGCTGCCCGGCCAGAAATCCGCCGCCGACTCCGACAGATCCGCCACCCGGGGTCGCGAAAATTCCGGGCCGAAAGGAGTCGCCGACGAAGCCGCTGCTGCTCCCAAGGGTAAAAACATTTCCATCAGCTCCAGCGGCGCCGCCCTTCCTCCTTCCGAGGCCCTCCAGCGCGGCGTCGTTCTCGAGCTGGGCGATTTTCTGAAACGTATTCCGCCGGAATTCCTCAAGCCCGGCGAACAGAATCCGCACCGCGAACTCGTTTTCGAGCCCGCCGAAGTCGCCCGCAATATCGAGCTCAAACGCGCCACCCTGCCCCTCGCCCGACTCGTCGAGCTGGCCCCCGAACTTTTCCAGGCCACGCCTCAGCAGATTGCCGGCGTCGAAATTTATTTCCCCTGGCAGAAGCTGACCAAGCAGCTCGATATCCTCCGGGAATTCCGCCGCCGCAGCGGAGCCCAGCCGCTCACTCCCCAGCCCTCCGCCGCCTCGGAACTCCGGCTGAAGACCGACGCCCCTCCCGCCGGGACCGACGAGCTCACGGAACCCGTCGGCGGTCCCGAGTCCGTTCCTGCCCTGCCGGATCTGTCCGCACCCTCCCAGCCCGCAAACCTGCAGTCCGCCCTTGCAACCATCAATTTGCTGCACGAAGAGCGGGCCTCCGCCATGAAGCGCCTCGTGGACGCCCGGGCCAAGCACCAGAAACAGGTCGAAGCCCTGACCAAAGAGTGGGAAGCCACATTGCTCGCTCTCGAGAATGCTAAAGCAAAGGTAGCCGGCACCGAGTCCGAAAAGGAAAAGCTCCAGCAGAAACTGGAGAAATCCCGGAAGGAAGCTGCGCCCGTTCGCGGCGAGAACGACCCTATGGGCGCGCTCGTCAAGGAACGCAACGCCCGCAAGGAAGAAGTCGCCGCCCTGACCGCCCAGCTCCAGGAGGCGCTG
>JBGTNO010000240.1:0-6388 GCA_041743065.1 Chthoniobacterales bacterium | reverse complement strand
TCTATCCCACGGGCATCAAGGTGAGCGACGAGGAACTCTCCGCCGTCAACCTCCAGCCAGACCCTTTCCACGGGGAATGGAACTACTCCATCCTGCCCTCATTGGCTCGTTAAGTGTTCAAGTTATTTCTGCTAGCCTCCTAAGCGGATTGGGGCGTGGCCGCACATCCCCAAACGCCAATTCCGGGTAAAAGCGGGACAAGGCCCTGCTCGAAAAGCGCATCCGCCTCACCCCGCTCCCGATCCCGCCCCGCTCGATCTCCACCTCTCCCTCCGACTCCTGCGCCGACACCCGCGGATTTCGTCTCGACAAATGAGCCCCCGCGAAGTTCTTATTCGGCTTAATGATGCGAATTTGGGCGGTGAGTGCCAGCGTTCTGGCCGTGATTGCGCTGCTCGGCTGGCACACAGAGCGGAATAAACAAGCCGCCCTCAAAAGCCAGCTCACTCGCTTCGAAGCGGTCGAAAAGGCGGCTGCCCGATCGCCGGACCTCCGGCCCGCTGTTCCCGCCGCCAAACCCCTCGCCGCCGACAGCGCCGCCTCGGCCACATCCAGCGCCACCCCTTCGGAAAAAAATCATCCCCAGACGGACTCGATGTTCCAGCAAGCGCGTGAGATGATGAAGCAGCCCGGCATGAAAGCGATCATCCGGCAGCAACTCGGGGCGGCGATCGACGCGGGATACGCCCAGTTCTTCGAAGAACTGGGCCTGTCCGAAGAAGAGAAAAAGGATCTCCGGCAATTGCTGCTCGACCGCCAGATGGCCCAGCGGGAAGAAGCCTTGAACCGGCCGGATGGAGAAAAGCCCGATCCTTCCAAAATGAAGGAAATCATGGACTCCTCCGATCGCGAGATCCGCGCTTTCCTCGAGCGGCCCGAGGATTTCGATCGCTACAAATTCTACGAAAAGACCCAGCCCTCCCGCATGCAGTTCAACCTGCTCGGGGGCCGCGAAGTCTTCAAAGAAGCGGGCGACCCCCTCTCTTCGGAACAGGAGGAAAAACTAATCGTCCTCATGTCCGACTCGTCCACCGAGGTCTCGCCCGCCGGTTCTTCCGGAAACGACGGAGCCGAACGCGTCCTCGAAATAATGGATCGCCAGGCGCAAAATGTCCGGCTGCAAGCGACCTCGTTTCTTTCGCAGGGACAGACCGACACCCTGGAGAAGTGGCAGGCGCAGGTCCGTAAAATGACCGAGACTTCCCTGCAAATGCAGAAAGCCTTTTTGCCTCCGGAGAAGTAGCCCCTTGGAAGTCGCCCCATGACTAGGGAAACTCAACTTCGCCCGCTGCTATGGACGGGCGTGGCTGTGCTCGGTCTGCTGGTGCTCTGGCTCTTCTGTCGAACGCACGACTCTCGCCCGATCGTCTCAGCCCTTCCTCACGAGATCCAAAATACCGACTCCGCCCACCCAGCAGAGCGCACCCGACCGGACCCCGCCAATTACGCCCGCGAACCGAGACTCGCGGCAGAGACGCGCCCCGGCGTGAACGGCGTGACCTTTTGGAACTCTGCCCACGAAAAGCTGCGGGAGTTGACTCCAAGGGAACAGGATATCCTCGCCCGTCGAGGCGACGCTCCCACTGAAGCCGAGATAACCGCGCTCATGGCGAAACTCGTCCCCATTGTCGGGCTGGTGCAGAGGGGAGCCGCCAGCGAATATCAGGATTGGGGATGGCAATCGCCGACCGGAGCCCTCCAGTTGACCCAGACGCCGGTCGAACTCGCTCGGATGCTGACCTGGCACGCAGAGCACCTCCAGAACGAACCCGCCCAAGTGATCGCCGATCTGACGATCGCTCAGCAGCTCGGAGACTCCATGGCTCCATACGCTGCCATCGGAAAAATGTTCCAAAGCGTCGTCGATACCCTCGTTACTAAATCCATCGCCCGACTCGCGTCTGAAGAGCCCTTGTCGTTCAGCCCACAATTGGAGGCTCTGCTCAATTCATCGATCGGCGCCCAGAGACTGGCCGACTCTCTCCGATCGGAAGCAGCCAACATGCGGAAAGTGATCGAGGCGATGTCGCCCTCCCAGCGACTCGATCAGGCTCAACTTGACCATCCGGAAGCAACATCCGCCACCGCTGGCAAACTTCTGGAAAACCAAATCGCCCTATGGGATCGGGCCGCGGAACAGACCGACTCGCCTGATCGGTTCGCGCAATTTCTCCAAACAGAAAAAGCGACCGCGGGTCCGATGCAGGCGCAGAATCTCCGCATCATGAAAAGCTTCTACGAATCCCATCGAGCCGTTGCAGTCGAGCGCGCCCTCGTGGCGGCCGGCCTCGCCTGGCAAAACGGCACCGCTCTGAATCAGCTTCCGATGGAACCATTCGCCGGTCGTCCTTTCACCGCCACCGTTACCGAGAGCGGAATGCGGCTCACCGCCTCCTTGGAAAGAAAGGATAAACCGATTAGCCACGAATTCGCCTCACCAAAAACGACCTCGTCGGATTGAGGGGTCCGCAAAATGAAGGAGACTTCCCTGCAAATGCGGAAAGCGTTCTTGCCTCCAGAAAAGTGGCGTCCAGAAAGACGCACCGCCCGGAGCGTGAAATTACAGCACAGGAATCGCGCCGGGAAAATCCGGGCAAAGAGTCGAAGCAGCGGCGGGACCGTTCTCCAAGTGGAACCGCATCGCGCCCGATTCCTCGCAGAGCCAGACCTCGAGCGCCCCTGCTTCGAAATACAGCGTCATCTTTTCCCGCATCTCCGCGGCGGAATTGCGCGGCGAGAGCACCTCGACACAAATCTCGGGAGCATCCGTGAAGCAAACGGCGCGACTCAGTCGGGCGACCGCATCGCGAGAAGCCCAGGCCACATCGGCGACCCGAACCCCATTTGAGGTCGAGATCGGGCACTCAGTAAAGACCACCCCCTCCGGTCGGTGCTGTCGGAGTAAATGAGCCATTTCGGACTGACGGTTTCCGTGATGCGGGGCAGGGGGAGGACTCATAATTAAATGCCCGAAGCGATCCGTCTCGATCCGATAGGGCAACCGCGCCAGCTCGGGATCATCGACCAGCTCGGCCCAGCGGTCGAGATTCGCCCGCGTCTGCGTCTCACGATCAGGCACTTGTAGAGTCAACGTCGGCACAGCAGGATCTTACGCGGTGACCTCCGCCGAGGCAAGTTCGCGCATCGCGCCCGCCATTCAAACGGGTCCTCTTCTCGCCATTGCAACTCCCGAGAGGGATGGCAAACCCCTTTCCGTGACCTGACCCGTTCCGCCGCGACCGCGCAGGATTGACAGAAAATCTCCTTTTCGCAAAGGTGACGCTCGCTTTTCGACTCCCAGTCGGAAAAGCTCTGCTTTCCGTGCGTTCGGCGCATTGAAATCGCTCACACACTGTTATGGCACAAAAAGTTCTGGTCATTGACGACGGCGTCAGCACCGCACATATCGTCGAGAAAATTCTCGACGAGGATTTCCCCACCTTCGATGTCCTGCTCGCCCAGCGGGCCAGCGACGCTTTTGAGCGCTTCCACCTCGCCCAACCCGCCCTCATCGTCCTCAACGACACCCTGCCCGACGCCGAGGCCGAGGCCGTCTGCTTCCGGCTGCTCAACGAACCCGCCACCGCCAAGGTGCCCATCGCCCTCATGTCCGGCGGTGAACGCGGCAAGGAACTCGAGGAAAAGTACGAAAACGTCGTCACTCTCCTGCCGAAACCCTCCACCACCGAAGCGCTCCGCCCCGTCATCCGCGAGGCGCTCAACGGCGGCAAACGCTGGCCGCATCCCTCCACCAGTATTCTGTTCCGCGATCCGGGTCGGATCGTTTTCTCCGGTCACACCGCCTTTTTCTCGCTGCGCAACGCCCTGGCCATGGCCATCGGCGACAAGATCACCGGCGTGCTCCGCGTGTTCATTAATCAGGTGCCGATCGAGTTGTTCTTCGCCAAAGGCCGCTTCCTCTTCGCCACCACCCGGAATGTGCAGCTCTACTGCCGCGATTCCTCCGTCATTCTTTCCTCCACCAATCTGGGTCTCATCACCGAGGCGCAGATTAACCAGCACGTCACCGGCTGCCCGATCTTTCTCTATCTCGCCACCCGCAGCGGTTTCCCGCACGACGACGTGGTGCAGATCACCCGCGAACACGGCCAGCGGCTTTTCGCCAATCTCTGGACCGGCGGCCGGCTCCACTTCGAGTTCGCCGATCTCGATTCCTTCCCGGAATACGCGCGCAATTTCCCGCCCACCGACGACGATCCGGAAAACTGGGTCCTCGCCAGCTTGCGCCACGTGAAATTCGACTGGCTCACCGCCGGCCAGCGGCCCGACCCGAACGGCAATCCGGCCTACACCCGCAAAGGCTACGAACTGGTGCAGAAGCTCCGCCTAAACGACGTGGAAGCCCGTTTCGCCACCGCCGTCAACGGCACCGAGTCGCTCCAGTCCATCGCCAAAAAGATCAACGTCCCGCTCAACGACGCCCTCCTGATCGTCTTCCGTTTCCAGGCTCTGGAGATCATCGATTACTGGAGTTCCTCCGTGCTTTCGCTCCCCGCCACTCAGACCAACCCCTCCGGCGGCGAAGAAAAAGTCGTCGGGAGCGACGAGTAGCGCGCGACCTCTCGGTCACGCCACTGCTATTTTCGCTTGAGCCACGCGTCCGTCGCGTAGCGCTCCAAAGCCATTCGCTCCGCCAGAATAGCGGTCTCCTCCAGGATTGCGCCCGCTGACGTTTCAGCCGCCAGATCGTCCGCCAGTCGCCTCAGCAAACCCTCCCTGACCGGACTCACGCTCCCTTGCAGGAGTAACCCCCGCCGCGTCCGCCGAAGCGCCGCTCCCGCTACTTTGCGGCCGCCCACCAGCACATCTCCCGCCACCGGATTCTCAAAGCACGCGGACGAAATCCGCTCGGAATCCGTCCGCGCCACCCCTGCATCCTCCCCCCAGGCCACCGCGATAACGGCGTGCACCGCCCAGTAGATCTCCCGGCTGGAAATCGCCGCAAGCCCCGGCATAATCAGCGAATAAGTGAAATCCTGCGCATGATCGACCGTCCCGCCCCCCGTCCAGCGACGGACCACTTCACGCTGGGGAAACTGCCGCCGCGCCTCCTCGTATTGCCCGAAATAGCCAAAGGAAACCGCCGGACTGGCCCAGCGGTAGGCCCGTAAAATCGGTCCCTCCGCCCGGAAGAGCAGCGCCTCATCCAGCGCCATGTTCAGAGCCGCCGCCCGCGGCTCCGCATCGTCGATCACAGTCAGGCTCGGAAACAGCATCAAACCCCATTATGCCCACCGCCGCGGGAACCGCTCGATTTTTTTCCGAACGAAATTGCTATCGGTCGGGGCCGGCCCTACGCTCGCTCCTTCATGGCCAAAGCAGCGTTAGGCAAAGGTCTCGGGGCCCTGATCAACCCGCGAGTCGCCTCTCCCACTCCCTCCGCGGAGCTGGGGGAGCGGGTCCAGCGGGTGCCGCTCGATCAGATCGTGCCCACGCCGCTGCAGCCGCGCACCGAATTCCGCACCGAAGAGCTGCGGGAGCTGATCGACTCGATCAAGCAACACGGCATCATCCAGCCGCTGATCGTCCGGCAGGTCGCCGGAAAATATGAGCTGATCGCCGGGGAACGCCGCTGGCGAGCCTCGCGCGAAGTCGGATTGAAGTCCGCCCCGGTCATCGTCCGCACCGCGTCCGATCAGGAGGTGCTGGAGCTGGCGCTGATCGAGAATCTGCAGCGCGCGGATCTCAATCCCATCGAGGAAGCGCAGGCTTTCTCCCGGCTGGCGCGCGAATTCGGCATGAAGCAGGAGGAGATCGCGCAAAAAGTGGGCAAAAGCCGCGCCTCCGTCGCCAACTCCATGCGTCTGCTCGAGCTGCACCCGCAGGTGCGGACCTGGCTGACCCAGAGCCATATTTCCGTGGGCCACGCCAAAGTTCTTCTTTCCCTCAAATCACGCGACGAGCAACTGGCCCTCGCCGATAACATCATCCGCAAGAGCCTGACCGTGCGCCTCGCCGAGAAGCTGGTGGCCAACCATGCCGCCAACAAAAGCGGCACCCGCGGCCATCGCTCCGGCCATCATTCCTCCGGCACCGCGCCTGCCCTGCAACATTTGCAGAACCGGCTGCAGCAGCATCTGGCCACCCATGTCGTCCTGCACCACGGCGAGAAGCGCGGCCGGATCGAGGTGGACTACTACGGCACCGACGACCTCAACCGCCTGCTCGAACTCATCGGCCTCCCACCGGAATAAACCCCGGGACGGCCGCCGTTTTTGCCTCGAACCCCTTCCCGTGATTCCCCGTTTCGTTTCTCTCGTCCTCCTCGCCCTTTGCGCCACCACCGGCTGCCGCCGCGCGGAAACGCCCGAGCCCACCCGCGAGGCCGAGCCGACGGCGCAGGCGACGCCGCGAACGGCCTGGCTGA
>JBGTNO010000239.1:0-3389 GCA_041743065.1 Chthoniobacterales bacterium | reverse complement strand
CGCGCGGCGGCTCGGCCGAGGTGGAGCGCGGAGGCAGCGTGGTGATTCCTCTCGGCATCTTCGGCGGATCGACCGAGCAGCTCTCTTTCCTGATCCGCGAGCGGCCGTCCGCCGGCACGCTCGGTGAGATCGAAATCTTCGACCGCTCGACCAGCCAGGTCACCTACACCCATTCGGGCGAGCCCTCCGGGTCCGCGGATCAATTTACCTTCGCCGCCCGGAGCCGGGCCGGCGTGTCCGCGCCCGCGGGGATCTCCATCAAGATCGTGGATCTGCCCGCTTTGCTGGTGGCGTCGGAGCGGACGGATTTTGGCGAGACGGCGGTGGGCACCGTCCAGACTCGCGAGGTGATGCTGGAAAATCGCGGCACCGGGGTCGCCCGCGGCGCTGTCTCGACCGCTCTGCCCTGGAGCATTCCGGATGATGGGACCTACGCCATCGCGCCCGGCGAGGCCATTCCGCTGACCGTGCGTTTCCAGCCGGAACGTCCGGGGCCGGTCCGCGGATACCTTCGTTTCAGCTCCGATCCCAACCGCGTGACCGAGCTGCGCGGCGAAGGAGCGCCGCCTTTCTCGATCACTCCGGAAAAGCTCCCCCTCGATGCGGAAACGCGGGTCGGCGATCTGTCCGTCACCAATCGAACCGAGGATAGGCTGACCTTTGCCGTCCGCGCCGATGAGCGGCTTAAAGTGGCGAAAACGATCACGCTGGAACCGCGGGAAAAGGTGATTCTGCGCGTCCAGATCCATCCCGGCGCTCCGGAGGCCTTTGCCACGAAACTGGAGCTCGAAACCGGCGGCCAGACCGCGACCGTGAGCATCGAAGTGCCGGCGCTGCCCGCCGCGCTCGTCGTCCAGCCGGAGTCGCTCGCCGAATTTCGGCCGGGCGAGCCACAGTCTCTCCTCCTGAAAAACGCGGGCGGCTCGCCGCTGGTGGCCGAGATCGAGGCCCCCCCGGGATGGCAACTGGCACCCGACCGCCGCATTGCCCTCGCACCGCTCCGAGACCAAAGGATCAGCCTGACGGCCGATCCGACCGGCCCCACCGACGGCCGGCTCGTCATTTCGTGGGAAGCCGGAAAAGTGAAACTGCCCCTCGCGGTGAATCGACCGGCCACGAAGATCGCCCAGTCCCGGCCCGCGCTGAAAGCCCCGTCCCCACTCGTCCGCGCTTCCCTTGCGCCCGCTCCCGCCGCCGAGGAAGCCCCCTCGCGCTTCGAAATCACCGACCCCGCTGAAGCGCGCGTGGCCAGTCTGCCGGAGATCGGGAAGCCCGTCATTTCGGCCGTAACCCGCCGCGGCGCGACCCTTTCCTGGCCAGCCGCGAAAGGGCTCCGCTACCACATCGAGCAGCAAGTCGCCTCGATGAAAAACTCCGTCTTCGAGGTCCGCTGGCAGCTCAGTCCCGAGGATCAGCCAGACATCGTGGATGGCCGCGGCACGGTTACCTTCGAGGGTCTGGATCCCGGCTCGCCCTACATCGTGCGGGTGTATGGCGAAAACACCGCCGGGGAGTTCACCCCGCCCACCCGGCCGATTGCCTTCCAGACCCGGCCTCCCGTCAGCCTTCGCCCCAGCTTCCTGACCACCCTGCTGCTGGTCCTGCTTGGCTTGGTGATCGCGATGGTGATCCGGAAACGGCGTCAACGGCATCTGCCGGTGTGATCGGTCTTTCGTCCGGGCTCCGGGGATCAGCCGAGCCCTTTTGCCAGAGGTGAGAAATGAGGATGGTTTTTCTCGGCGCGGCCATGGGCTCAGATGCTGGCCAGGGCAAGGTGATCGGGCTGGGAGCGCGGAGTTTCCCGCGGCTGGCCCCGGAGTTCGAGCAGCGCCGTTTCCACCGTCAGGCCCGGACCGAACGCCATGGCGCAGGTCAACGCCGGCTCGGCCTCGGGCGCCCGCAGCATCCGCTGCAGCACGAAAAGCACGGTGGCGCTGCTCATGTTTCCGTAATCGCGCAGCACCGCCCGCGAGTCGGCCAGAGCCTCGGCCGGCAGGTCGAGACTCTGCGCGATCTTGTCGAGAATCGAGCGGCCACCGGGATGGACCGCCCAGCGGGTAATCTCCTCCGGCTGGCGCTCCCAGCGGCCGACGGTTTCGGCCAGAATCTGCCGCACGTTGCCGCCAATGATTTCCGGCACGTAGCTCGAGAGGACGATATCGAATCCGTGATCGCCGATGTCCCACGCCATCGCCTCCGCCCCGGATGGCAGCAGCGCGGACGCGAACCCTTCGATCCGAAAATGGGCCTGATCCTCCTCGGGCGGGCGGGCCGAAACGATCGCGGCGGCCGCGCCATCGGCGAAGAGCGAATTGGCCAGCAGCGAATCGGGCGCGGGATTGATCTGGAGATGCAGGCTGCAAAGTTCCAGGCACATCACCAGCACGACCGCCTCCGGATTGGCCCGGCAAAATTGATCCGCCATCCGCAGCGCCGGAAAAGCGGCGTAGCAGCCCATGAAGCCAAGAGTGTAACGCTCGACCGAGGGCCGCAGCCCCAGCTCCCGGACGATATGATAATCGCAGCCCGGATTGGCGAAGCCGGTGCAGGACGCGAACACGACGTGCGTGATCTCCGCCGCGGAGAAACCGGGAGCCTCTTCCAGTAACTCGCGCGCCAGCTCCACGGCCAGCGGGCGCGACTCCCGGGCGTAGAGCCGGTTCCGCTCGCCGGTCGTGGGCTGGTGCAGTTCGCCATCCGGTAGGGTGATGAAAAGCTCCGGCGTGTCCGTCGAGAAGTCTCCAATCACGCTCTGGCGGCGCTCGATGCCGGAACGTCCGTAGATTGACCGCACCAGCCGCTTCGCCTTGGCATCGCGCAACCAGCCCCGCATGCGCTCCAGGGCGTAGGGCTGAGTGTAGGAGTAGCGCGGGACTTTGGTGGCGAGGTGATGGATGAACGAAGCCATGCAGTTCTTACATACGCCGCAACCCGCCGGGCCGATGCGCGTGATAACCCGTTATGTCGCATCTGTCGTCTCATTCGCAAGCGGAAGCGGGTCTCGAAAAATCTGGTCGCGCTGGGGGGGAGGACTGTTAGAACTCGCCGCGCGGATTCCCGCTATGATTTCGCTCGCCTACACTCTCGAATCCACCGAATCCGGCGCGCATCCGCCGCGCCAGCGGTCGCTGGCCTGGTGGCAGACGGCGGGGTTGTTTGGCCTGGTGGTGGCGATTCGGCTGCCCTTTCCGCACAGTTCGGCGGAGGCTGGGAGCGCTTTCGAGGCAGCCGCCCGGCTCTGGCGGGAAGAGGGGACGGCGGATGCTTTTCCGTGGACCCTTTCCCCGGCCTACCAGGCTCTCTGTGCGCTGCTCTGGCCGGCCGGCGCCTGGGCCACCCATTTCGTGACCATCCTCGCCAGCGGCTGGGCGGCGGTCAGTTTCGCCGCG
>JBGTNO010000238.1:0-20403 GCA_041743065.1 Chthoniobacterales bacterium | reverse complement strand
AGCCTGTCCGCGCAGGGGAAGCCCGTCGAGTTCCGCGAGGAGAGCCGCCAGGGCGTCGCGCCTTCCCAGCCGGGCGTAAAGACCGGCCAGATCGGTCCCGGCCCGGTCCGCCAGCCGGCGGACCTCGGGGTCGGATTGATCCACCATCGGTCCGGCCCATTGCCAGGCCTGCTCTCCCCAGGTCAGCGCCTGCGAGAAGACACCGCTCTCATAGGAAAGCTGGCTCATGTTGGCCGCCAGCCAGAGGCGGGCCGGCGATTCGGGATAGGCCGTGAGAAAGTTTTCCAGGGCGGTGAGGTCCGAGAGGTCACCGTCGGCGCGGTAGGCTTCCAGGGCGCGCGCCAGGGCTTGCCGCTCGACTGACTCCATCCCGCCGGTGGCGGCGAAAGGATAGAGTAATGCCTTGGCCGCCTGGAACTCCGCATCCGACGGGGTCGGCGGGAGGGCCAGCTGGGCCTGGAGCGGGACCGCAACCCACCAGGTCAGCAGGACGGTCAGGAGGCCAGTGCGGCGGCGGAAAATGTCGGGCAGGCGTTTCATCGAGATCACAAGGGGGCGGGTTCGGTGAGTTGAATGACCGGTCCGGTGCTGTCGGGCGTCCCTCCGCCGGAGAAGCCGCCGTCGAGCGGGAGGAAATCCGCCGCGTCGGGAATACCGTCGCCGTCGGTGTCGGCGCGGAAGGGATCGGTGCCGAGCGCCCGTTCTTGGGCGTTGGTCAGACCGTCGCCGTCATGATCCAGGTTGGAGGCGTTCACGCCCGAGAAGTAGGCGTCGCGGTCGCTGATCCCGTCGCCGTTCGTGTCAGCCGCGCCGTAGGGATCGGAGCCAATTGCGATTTCCTGCCAGTCGAGGAGGCCGTCCCCGTCGCTGTCGGTCGTCGCCGGGTCGTAGTTGGAGAGAAACTCCCAGCCGTCGTGCATCCAGTTCTCGTTCAGATCCGTCCGGCCGTCGGCGGGATCGAGCGGGTCGAGACCTTTCGCGATCTCATAGCCGTCCGGGAAGCCGTCCCCGTCGGTGTCGGCGAGCAGCGGATTGGTGCCGGTGATGTTTAGTTCCACCTCATCCGTTAGCCCGTCCTGATCGCTGTCGCGCGAGGTCGGATCGGTGCCGCTGGCTAGTTCCTGCGCATTGGTCAGACCGTCGCCGTCGGGGTTGCCGTTCTCGGTTTCGTCCAGGTCGCCGAACCAGCGGCGCTCCCAGAAATCGGGCAGGTTGTCGTTGTCGCGGTCCAGCACCGTCACCTCGCCGCGCCGCGCGAGATAGTCTTCAATCAAGGCCTGCTCTTCCGCGCTCAACGCCCGGTCGAAGATGAGGATCTCCGCCACTTTTCCTTTGAAGAAATTACTGTCGTAAGGACTGCCGCCGAGAAACGCCGGGCCGGTGACATTCGCGGCCTGCGAGGCGGCGCCCTCGCCCAGATAGATGCCTTGTGCATAGACCTTGGGACGTTTGGCCGAGTAGCGCACCGTCGTGATCTGCCAGTCGCCGGCGCTTGGCCCCGCGTTGAACTTGCAGGGATTGTAGTCGCTGCGAAATTCGTAAGCTCCGATGGCATTGCTGCCGATGGAAAGCCCGGCCCCGGCGTTTCCGATCAGGGATGGATTCGGCTGGGAGCTGGCCTGCAGATAGGGCAGCTGATAGGTCTTGGCGCGGTATTCGAAGTAGTCTTCCTCCCAGACGACCGTGGTCTGCCCGAGATAGGTGGTGGTCTTCCGGTGATTATCCTTCACCTGGACATGTTCGGTGGACCAATTCTGAAACCAGGTACTTCCGATATAGCTCGCGAACCGGCCCTGCCAGTAACTGTCCGAGCGGTCCTGATTCGTATTGGGGCCATTGCCATCCCCGTCGTTGTTCAGCCGGTGATACTGGCTGTCCGTGTCGTCGTAGCGCTTCAGGGCATCGCTCCGCCACCGGTTGTTCGGCAGCGGATCGAAACTGTAGTTCTTATAGATATCGAACTGTTTCTGTTTCCAGATGGAATAGAGTTTCGCGGCCGGCTTCGCGGGCTCGGGCGCGGGCCAGATGTTGCCGCCACCGCCCGCCGCCCCGGCAAACAGATAGCGCTGGCCGGAAGTGCCTGCGTTTCGGTTGGCGTAGTTGGTCGCCGGAGAATGGGTCGTGCGAGTCGCTTCTGGTTTATAAAGAGCGATGACGGTGAAATCGTTCTGGCCAATATCATTGCTGAAAGTAAGCCGGTCGTTGCTGCCATCGAACGAGACCGCTTTCACGCCGTCCTCGACTAAAACGGGCAGCGTTCCCGAGCTGGAACCGGCTACTTGCACGGCCTGCTGGTTGTTTCCGGAACTATCCGACCAGGTCGCTACCGTGCTTCCAGTGCTGCCGCTAATCGTATCCGCTTTGAGCCAGCTTTTCAGTCCGGCGCTGGGCCATTTTTCCGCCGAATTCTCCGTGCGGGCGGTGAACTCGACCAGGGCGTAGCCGCCGATGCGGCTCAGCGCACCCGCGCGAATCTTGCTGGTGAGATCTCCCGAAAATGGTAGCCGAAATAGCATTTCCGCGCGTCCACTCGTGTCCGTGCGCACCTCCATGCGGGCGGTGCCTGTCCCAGCTGGCGTCGAAAAGAGCAACCCGGCGCCGTGGCTGACAAAGAAGGAGACTGGCGCATTGGGGAGAGGCGTGCCCGCGCTGTTCCGGACTTCGACCACCAATGGTGAGGCGAGAAATTCACCCGCGAGCGCAGACTGATGATCGCCCGAAATGAGAGCAACTTGAGGTGGGTCGCCATTGAAGAAATCGCTCGGATCGCTGTTGGCGGAATATTCCGCCGCATCGCTGACCCCATCCTGATCAAAGTCACCGCTCCCGTCCCGCGTAAGCGTCTGAAAGAAGAACCACTCCCAATCGTCCGCCATGCCGTCCGGCTCGGAATCGACCATCTCCAGCGGATTGGTGTCATTCCAGACTTCGTTGAAGTTCCGCACCTGATCGCCATCGAAGTCGGCGTTGAAAGGATCACTCGTGGGAATGTCCGAATGTTGCAGCCGCAGAAAAAAGCGGTCCGTATTGGAAGTGAAACCCCATTCAGTAGTCGCATCCCCGCCCGGCTCAATGATCGGAATGTAGTGCCACTCCACCAGATCCTCCGACCGTTGGAGAAAGTAGGTCCGCCCGGCCTGCCCCCACCAGGAAAAGGTGAAAGTGTCGTTATAGCTGTCGTGAATGACGTTAGACCCCTCGTTGAGGTCATTGCCGGTTTGCGCCTTCGCACTCGGCGAGGCCAGAAAAACCAGTGGCAGGACGAGAGCGGCAAATCCGCGGATCATGGTTCGGCGCGGGTTCATCGCACCGGAAGATCGCTTCCCGCCGCTGCCCTCGACACAGCACATGATAGAGCGCTCCCGCAAATTGGACCCGGGGCCTCCTTGGCATCCGCGCGCGCTCTGCGCAACCAGGCACCATGACAAGAAAAAAGACACGACCCCTTTTCCACGCGCGACCCCTTTTCCACGCGCGACCCCTTTTCCACGCGCGACCCCTTTTCCACGCGACCCCTTTTCCACGCCCGCGACCCCTTTTCCACGCCCGACCCCTTTTCCACGCCTTTTCCACGCGCTTTTCCACGCCCGACCCCTTTTCCCAAAGCGACCCCTTTTCCCACAAAGGAAAACTTCCTTCCACCATCAAGTGAGATATAGACGCCAGGAAATTTCACTTTTTACGATCGCCGCGAGGTCGGTTTGGATAGTTTGTACCAGTTCGGAGCTTCCGAGGAACGAGCGCAACACGGCAGTGTTTTCTGGGTGTCTATACCCCCAAAACGCAACGGAAAAGTTCGTTCTGGCGAACAGCTCGCCGTTCGAATTTTCGACAATCTCGAAGACATCATGAGGTCCGGCCGTCACAACAAGGTTATTGAGATAAAACTCTCGCTGCAATTCGTGGGGAAAATGCTCATGGATTAATGACACCAATTGCGCTCGTCTGTCTTCTGGATGACCCCTCACGCAATCAACCGAAAGGTATTTCGTGGGGTCAAAAAAGGATCCCGCGTCCTCTGGAGCAACACGCTGACCCATTATGTCTCTTTCCGGCCAATCCATGACGCCCGTCATAAAATTGTCCCAATCGAAATGCCCTTGAACGGCGCGATAAATATGGACTACACCCACGACCCTTAATGCCCGTAAGACATCGTTCACTTGGACTCCGGTCATGTCCACTGGCTGGGGGGCGAAAAAATGAAGGTAAGTACTTTGGGACATCAATTGTTAGAGTTGTTCATGTAACTGTCTAGATCGTTGACCCAGTCATCCCGTTCCTTTATTTGGATTAAGAAGCGCGAGGCAGGCTCAAGCACGACGGCATCAAGAAATTGTGAACGGAAGAAGCGCATTTGACCGAGCCAAAAAAAGTTTCCGCCTGTTGATTTGTAGTTTTCGTGCGCCTCTTCAAACTTATCGAGCGCGTCGGAGGCATTCCCAGGCATGCTATATAGACCCCAAGCAACGCCCCCAATTACCAGACTCTTCATTATGTAGCCCGCGCGTTGAAATCGTGGCGGCTCAATCCAGCCAGTGGCACTATTAACCCAACGGGGTTGATGAACAATGAGCTTATCAGGGCTTTGCGCCAGTCTCTTAAGACGATCATATTGATTCGGAGTTAGTGTGCCGCTGACGGAGCCTTTAAGTTCATGGATGAATTCTACCTTGGACATGTCCCAAATATCGCCGACCTTCAACTGCTGGCGGGACTTTAATCTGACGAAATCGATCTCGGTGGTGTTGTTGATCGGAGGAGCGGTATTTGGCGTCAGATTTCGATCAACCGACACGATTACATCTGTATCATTATGCACTCGGACACTGTGGAGCCATCGCCCATCGTCAACCGCTTTGACCTTCACGGTAACTCGCGCCTCAAAGTCCCGTCCAAATTCGGCTCCCGTAAGTTGGGAATTTGTAGCCTTCATTTCCTCCGAGACTTCGGCAACAAATTGCGAAAGATCATTCTCAGGACCGGCCAAGCGTTTGAGACGTGGTTTGTTGCGCGGGGTGTCCGGGGGGTTCCAGTTCAGGTTGGAGTGATCTCCGGCTACAGGTATGCGAATTAGTGACTGGCCTGCCGGGAGAGGCATTGACATGGAGCCTGGGCTCAATGCGATGAACGGAGGGGATTTCAGCAGTCCGTCTTGACGCGACAGCGATAGCGTAACGGCGTTCAACGTCGCTTTTGTTACCGTCTGGCGGGGATCGGCAATCGCCAGCCGATATTGTCCGAAGGAGCCGGGGGTCAACCCATGTTGAGCAAAAAATGCGTCGAAGTTGGTAATGTCCGACGGCACTAAGTGATTGACCCGAAAAGACTCGCTGCTCTGGTATCCGGTAGCTTCAAAATGATAGTTGACCGCCGTGAACCGAAGTTGGTCGCTCCATCGATAACCCAATGAGCCAGTCGGATCGATTTCGACCTTAACGGAAATATCGGCCGCGGCGGCGCTAGTCTTTACAAATTCAGCATAGAGGGCGAATGACGAATAGTAATAGCCAACGCCAAGGTCTGCCAGCGTGTATTCTACTCCGGACTTGACAAAGTCGCCGCCGGATTCGATGGCGTCGGAGTTCCGAGAAGTCCAATCGCCGATGTTATCGTCCCATCCGCCTGAGGCGTCTTTCTTCCACAGACGAATCCGGCCGCTCGCAGGGAGAATATAAGGATCAGAAGCGCTCGATGTTACCGCCTTGGGATCGGATGCAGTGTAGGTGAATTTGATCTTTGCGTTGTCTGGATCAACCGCGTAGAGACCGATGTAAATAGGGATAAAAGACGCGCCATCAGAGTCGTCGTCTTCGTCAATCTGCGGGAAAAGATCATATCCATCAACGTAGTCAGGAATGCTGTCGTCGTCGGCGTCTCCATCGTCAGTCAATACAACCTTGCCGGGCGCGGTGTCTTGGCCGGACACGTCCTTGCCCGCCTCGCCGATGCCTTCGACTCCGATGTGCGCGGGCTGGATGATGATCGAGTAGTAGCCGTTGCGCTGCGGTTGCTCGGCCAATGGATCGATCTCATACTCGGGGCTTTCGTTTTCGCTGCCCGACAGCGCCCACGTCCGCTTCCGGACAATCTCAATCTGCAGACTTTCATCGACTTCCGTGGTTGCGGGATCGTCATCCGGGATAAAGATCTCATACCATTTGAGGGTGTGTGACGCGGAGGGACTCGCGTGGAACTTATAGGTCATTTTGCTCAATGAGAAGGAGCGCTCGTCGCTGGAAAGATGCCGATCCGCCACCCACCAGCCGTTCCAATCGTAGCCATACCCATACCACCAGCCACCATAGCCCCAATAGGCGTCCCACCCATAGTATCCCCAGT
Organism: Chthoniobacterales bacterium; assembly: GCA_041743065.1. Taxonomy (GTDB): domain Bacteria; phylum Verrucomicrobiota; class Verrucomicrobiia; order Chthoniobacterales; family Chthoniobacteraceae; genus JBBSOD01. Next base: position 14,061 of record JBGTNO010000238.1, on the reverse strand, counting down.
CATAATACCCCCAGCCATACCAGTCCTCGTCCCATTCGTCGGGATAATCGGGCAGATCATGAATGACATCCGCTATGTGGGCCTCCGTCGTAAACTCCTCACTCAGAACCTTCGTGCCCTGAGATGAATGAGAGTAGTAATCCCCGGAGTTCGAGGTGGAAGAGTAGCGGCGCTCCGTGGGAGTGGTCGATTGAAGGCCGGAGAACCATCCGTCATAGCCCCATCCGCTCGTGTAGGGCGCGTAGCTGATGTTTGTCGTCGAGCCGCCGCTGTGGGTCGAGGTGCCGGACCATTGTCCGGTGGGATTGACCGTGGCCTGGGCGGAACTCGATGAGGAGGAACCGCTGGAAGATGTATTGTAGGAGGACGACGAAGAGTTCCCCGAGTGTGCGATGCTTCCCTCGCTGAGATTATAATCGTTTCCCATCCACCGGGGTGTTCCATCGGTGGGAACAAATGTCCGGTTGAAAAGGTAGCTGCCGGTGTTGCCATAGGAGGAAGACGACGAACTGGAGGGCGTGGTGGAATTGGACTGGCTGTCGGCCGTCCTATTCGCCTGGGTGACTGCGGTGGTGGTGTCGCGGGTGCGATTCTGAACGGAGCAGTCGTAATTGCTATCGGTGGAATTTGAAGAGGAGTAGTTTCCGTACGAGTAGGAGTTGTTAAACTGTGACGACGTGGAGTAGGTGCCGGCATACACCCACTTCTTTTCCGCCGGGATGTATTCCTTAGTATATGAATAGCTCCCGTTGCCACTGCTCGATCCGCCAGAATTCGTTCCACTCCACCCGTTGATGGTCGAATAGCTGGATGTGTCGGTCTGCTTCAGAAAATATCTCGGCGGCGTGCTTGGGTTGGTAAATTCGATGAAGCCCGGCTTAGCCCGAGAGAGCGAAGATCGCTTGACGGACATCCGCAGGTTGAGGGGCACCTCGTAATCCATGACGACGGGCTGAGATTCGACGTGCTCGCCGTTCACATCCTTGAGGGCGGTGATGCGATACTGGTAATGCCGGTTGGCAACGAGATTCTGGTCGGCTTGGGTGGTTGCGCCGACGCCGGCGGTGGTCAGCGTCTGCCAGACATCGTTGTCGATGCGCTTCTCGATGCGGTACCCCGTCGGGTTGTTCGACGCCGCCTCCCAGCGAAGCTCCACGGTGGTCCAGTCGATGAGGGTGTAGTCCGGATCGGGAGAGTTGTACTGTTCGTCCCGACTCGGCACGGCCACTTGCACGCTTTGCGGGGTCGAGGGATCGGGAATCAGCGGGTGCAGGTCGTATCCGTCGGAAGTCCAGTCGCCATCCGAATCCCATTGCTGCGGATCGGTGCCCGCATCGAACTCGTCGGAGTTCACCAGTCCATCCCAGTCGGCATCCTCGTTCGCGAGATTGGGATTCGAGGTGCTGAGGCCGTGGGCAACCTTCCAGCTATCGGGAATTCCGTCGCCTGCGGACGACGAAACGGTCATGTCGAGACTGTGGTCGTAAATCTCCTTAAGGGTAAGCCCGTCCTTGCCAGCCACCACCAGATTGGGATCATTTCCGAGGGTTCCAAAATGCAGGAACTCCCACCAGTCCGCGAGGCCGTTATTGTCGCTGTCCCCCATCGGCGGGACCGTCCAGTTGCCGTAGTCGGAGGGATCCGAATAGTAGAGATACTCTTGGAGATTGGTGAGGCCGTCGAGGTCCGGATCCGCATCCGGTGCCGAGTCGAGACCGGTGAGGAACCGGAGTTTCCAATCCTGCGGAAGGCCATCGGGGTCCACCACGTTCTTGAACGGATCGGTGCCCAAAGTCACCTCGTCGTAATTCCCGACGTGATCGCCATCGAAATCCGCGGTGAAGGGATCGTCGGTCGGAATGTCCGTGTAGCGAAGCCGCAGAAAGAATCTGTCGGCGTTCGAGGAAAAGCCCCACTGCAGCGGCTGGTCGCCGCCGGATTCGATCACGGGGATGTAATCCCATGTCGTCAGATCCTCCGAATGTTGAATGAAATAGGTGCGCCCGGCCCGCCCCCACCACGACATCGTGAAAACTTCGTTATAGCTGTCCAGCGCGAGCTGCAGACCTTCGTTTGGACCGGTCGCCGTCTGCGCCAGCGTCATCTGCCCCAGCGCCAGAAAGGCCGCCGCCGTCAAACTCCGCACCCTCATGGTTTCGCCTCCGTGCCCCGGTAATTCGTGCTCCGCTTCGGCCAGAAATTGATCACGGTATCCTTGGCGAGGGGCGGGTTCTCTTTGAGCCAGCGCGCCCGGATCTCAGTATCCGCTTGGCGCTTCTCGTATTCCCGCGCCAGCTTCGGGCGATGGGCGTCATAATAGGAAAGAAGCGCGTCCATCGCCGCGTGAGTATCGATGCGGGCGTCCGCTTCCTTGTTTTCCGCGGCTGGCTCCGGAACGGAAATTTCCCAGTCCTCCTCGGGGAAGCCCTGTTTCCGGGCAAACTTTCTCCACGCTTTCGCCATGGCCCGCCGGTCGTCGGGCACGACCATGTAAGTGGACCGCCCGGCGGGAAATTGCCGAAGCTCGGGCAGGATGGTCTTCATCTCCACCGGCCAGCCATCCAGGTCCACGGAGCGGTTCCACTCCGCCACCGACTGGCGGGTTTCATTGCCCACCGCGATCAGGAGCAGGTAAACCGCGTCGTCGGTTTCGATCTCCGTCATGCCCGCCAGCAGATTGAAGTCGATGTTGCTGTGGGCATGGACCTCGTTTCGCCCGGTCACCGACCACCGGAGATCCGTCACCTGCCGGTCATAGACCGTGGCCGAGACGAACAGAAGGCCGTACGCCTTTTTCTCGCGGCGCCGCATGATTTCGAGTTTCTTAGGCGAATAAACCGGCTCCTTGGGCGGCGGAGGCGGCGGAGATTCAGCCAGGACAGGGGGAGCGACGCGGTTGTAGATCAGAGACCGGTTGCCGAGGTCAATCTCCTGCGATTCCAGAACGCGAAACGAAACGGGTGGGGCCTTGGGCCGCGCAGCCGATTCTTCCTGAGCGACGCCACTAAGGAGAGGAAGCCAGGGAAAAAGGAGAAATAAAGTCCGGTTCATCATTCGAGCAATCCCGAGGCGCGGCTCGGGTTCTACCGGGATATTTCGGCGCGGTCAAGGCCGGAGGTTAAAAAAGTGTGGAATTCCACACAACCGCGCATTCTGGAAAATTTCACAGTGGCGTGCTGAAAACGGCACACATTTGAAGGGAGCCCGCAACATCATCGGACCGCAGGTCAAGAAGCTTCGCTCGCAGAACGGGCTCTCGCAGGCCGCGTTCGCGGCGCGCTGTCAGCGGATGGGTTGGGACTTGAGCCGCGACACCGTGGCAAGAATTGAGCTGCAGACGCGATGGGTGGCGGATTTTGAAGTCATCTTTCTGGCTCATGCCCTCGGGGTCTGTCACTCGGCGCTGCTGCCAAACGAGAAGCGCCGGTGGAAGGAAGCCCGCGAGTTTGTCAGTAGGCTGGAGACGACTGTCTCCTGAGGCGGGTGAGCTCTGGATTGAGGCGATGGTCCGGGGGAACGCGAGCCTGCCGGGCAGCATTGGTTTGACCTATGACCGTCTCTCCGGATTATTCAGCGGCTGGATCATCGGCAGGATGCCGATGCCACGAGCATATTCTCTGCCAAAACATTGACAGCACAAGATGTTGTGATAAACATCCCGCGACTCTAGTTTTTCTACCATGCGTTGTCCCAAATGTGGTGCCAACGAGGATCGGGTGATCGATTCCCGGCTGGCCAAAGGCGGTTCCTCCATTCGCCGCCGCCGTGAATGCACCGGCTGCGAACACCGCTACACCACGTACGAGGAGATCGAACGCTCGGACATGCGCGTGGCGAAACGCGACGGCCGCAGCGAGGCCTTCGACCGGCATAAGCTCCTCAGCGGCATGACCAAGGCCTGCGAAAAACGGCCGGTCAATGTCGCCCAGCTCGAGCAGGCGGTGGACGAGCTCACCTCGGAACTCGAGGCCCTGTTCCCGCGGGAGATTCCCTCCCACGCCATCGGAGCGAAGGTCATGGAAAAATTGCATAGCGTGGACCAGGTTGCCTATGTGCGCTACGCTTCGGTTTATCGGCACTTTCAGGACATCGGCGAGTTTATCGACGAGATTCAGTCCCTCGTCCGCCGAGTGCCCGCCAGCCCCGCGCAGCCCGAATTGTTCAAGGTCGGCCCATGATCGCGCCCGCCGACGGCCTCCCCCTCCTTCGTCTGGAATCCGGCCAGGTCACCCGACTGCGCGAAGAATGGCTGGCCAGCTCCCTCCACCATGCGGCCCTCGACGCCGGTCTGGAGCGTTGGTGGCCCGCGCCGGACGTCGCCCACAGCATCATCGCCTACCTCCGGAACGGTTACGAGGCGCGCACCATCTCCCTGCCCGTTCTCGAAGCGGCCGTCCGGCAGGTCCTGGGGACCCTCGGCTTCCCGGAAGTGGGGGACCGCTTCACCACCGACCCTCCGATCATCCAGATCGCGCTGCCCGCCCTGGCCCACGAAGCCCAGCCGGGATGTCATCTGCTTTTCTTCCATCTTCTCAATCGCCGGCTGGAGGAAAGCGTCCGGCATTCCCGCCAACAAATCGAGCTGCTGGGACTGCGGGCGGCCGTAAAGATTTTACTTTCCCGCCATCTCTGGAGTAAATCCTGCTTTAGCCTCGAATGCGAAATCGTCGGCTACGTGCGCGGGAAACTTGCCCTCGCGCGGCCCGCCGACTCTGTGCGCGCCACCATTTCATGACCCTTTTCGAAAAGATTGCCAGCGGAGAGATCCCGGCGCGCCTCGTCCTCGAGGCCGACGACTTCATCGCCTTCGAGGATAACTCGCCCCAGGCGCCGGTCCATGTGTTGATCGTCCCTCGGCGGAGCATTCCCCGCCTCGGGGAAACCACCGCCGAGGACGCCGGCCTGCTGGGCCGGATGCTGCAGGCCGCACCGGAGATCGCCCGGCGCTGCCAGGTGGCGGAGAGCGGTTATCGCCTGGTGATCAACAACGGCTCCGACGCCGGCGAATCCGTCCCCCACCTCCACCTTCACCTCCTCGGAGGCCGCAAGCTGGCCTGGCCGCCGGGTTAGAAGGCTGCCTCCAACGGACCTAGACTGAGGAATGACTGAACTTCGATCAGCTATATCTAGTAATCTACGATGAGCGAACTACGGAGGGTCGTCATCACCGGAATGGGAGTAATCGCACCCAATGGCTCGACGCTGGATGCGTTTTGGAAGTCAATCTGTGACGGAAACAGTAGTACCGGGGTTGTTACCCGTTTTCCTACCAACGGGCTCCCATCGACGCTCGCGGCTGAAATCCACGACTTCGAGCCCACCGCATATATGGATCAGCGATCCGCTAAGCGGCTGGAGCGAACACAACAGCTTGGGGTCGCCGCCTCAGCGATGGCGGTTCAAGATGCACGGATCGACTTTGAGCAAATCGACGCTGACCGCTGCGGGATCGTCGAGGCATCATCCCTGAGTAACGTCGATGCCGCTTATAAGGGAAAAGCAGCTTATGTGGCGCGAGGCTATCGAGCAGTGAGCCCCACTAATATGATAAATGGTTACTTTGGCAGTGGAAGTGCTGAAATCGCCGCGCGTCTGGGCATCCACGGGCACGCTATCACCTGCTCCTCCAGCAGTTCCTCCGGCAACGATGTTATGGGTTACGCGATCAACATGATCCAAGGTGAGGAGATTGACGTGATGCTAGCGGGAGGGGCCGAAGCTCCCCTCATCGACACAATCTATGTCGGCTTCTCGCAGATGCGCGCGATTACGCGATGGACCGGCCCCCCGTCGGAAGCGATGAAGCCATTCGATACCGATTCGGACGGATTCGTTATGGGGGAGGGAAGTGCCTATGTGGTCCTAGAAGAGCTATCGCATGCACTCAGTCGCGGAGCCCGAATCTATGCCGAGCTGGCGGGGCATGGCCGCAGTTGCGAGGCATATCATTCGATGGCTCCTCACCCAGAAGGAGATGGGGTCAAGAGGGCAATCGAAAAATGTTTGCGGCGAAGCCAGGTCAACGTTCGAGAGATAGATTATATCAACCCCCACGGCAGCGCGAATCCAGCTAACGATATCGCCGAGAGCGTCGCTATACAAAAGGTCTTTGGTCCTGAATCTTCTCGGATCAGCGTAAGCTCCACGAAACCGGTTACCGGACACTGTCTCGCCGCAGTTGGCGCTCTGGAAACCGTAATTTGTGCGCTGGCCATTGACCAAGGGCAGATCCCCATGACTCTAAATCACCGTAATCCATGGCCCGAATGTGAATTAGACTATGTCAAGAATTCATCGCGAGTGTATCCCGTGCGAGCAGCTCTGTCTCTCAATAGCGGGTTCGGGGGAAAAACGTCCTGCCTCGCTTTTCGTAGCTATAATAAATGACAGGCGCAGCTCAATTCGCGCCTTGGATCGCTTTTTTGGGAGCGATCTGGAACACTGCCCTCGCCGTATTTGTTCTAAGACGCAATTTCCGGGGCGAGGCCAACGTGGTTTTTTTCTTTCTGGGCCTCGCCATCGCTGTATGGAATGGCTGCCAATGCATACTGTTCATTACCAACGAACCTGATGTTGCACTGGTCGCTTTGCGAGTGATGTGGGTCGGAATTGCCTGCGGGCCAGTTCTCCTACTTCACCTATCTCTCATCGCTGTTGAGCGCCCACGATCGAAAGCGATTCTTTGGCTATATGGACTCTGCTTCACCTTTGCGTGCCTTGCCTTTACTCCCTTGTTTGTCACAGGCAGCAGAGATCTAGGTCCGGCGGGATGGTATGTCGTTCCGGGTCCGACTTTGTTTTTATTCCATCCTGTATTTATGATGATGGTGATTTCATCTGTCACCATCTTGGTTCGCCAGAGGAAATCCCTGCCAAATTACAAACATCGACAGTTTGATGCTCTGATCGTCGCCCAACTTTTGCTATTGGGGGCGGGGGTCAATGACGTTCTGCCGATTTTCGGTTTTGATAATTACCCCCTTTCTTCGATTCCTGTCTTTCCCTATGGAAGTGTTCTTGCGGCCTTTTATGGTCTAATCGTTAGTTACAGCGTCCTTCAGAATCAGCTACTGGACATTAAAATTTCTCTCAGTCGGAACGCAGCTCAGCTGACGCGATTCGCCTTTCTTTCTTGCATTACCTTACTTCTGCTGCTAGTCGCTGCCATCTGCGCGCCTTCCGAGTTCACGAGAACTTCGATCGGACTTAGCCTCGCAGCAGTTCTGATAAGCGCTGCAATCGCATCTTTTCTTTTCCCCCGCTTGCTCGGAGAAGGAATTCAAAAGCTCGAACAGCGCATTTTAGGAGATCGATTCGACTATCACGACCGAGCCCGCTCCCTAGCCGCATCAATCCACCTTTATCAGGATTCAAAAGCACTTTTCGCCGAACTTGACGACGTTCTCATTAACGCATTTGGCGTCAGTCACTATTATGTCTTCGTCCTCGATCTCACGGAAACAAATTATAGCTTATACCACGCTGCGGGTACTTCCGGCGCTCCAGCTCCGACGCATGTGAATGCGGTGGCCGCGTATTTTACCGAATCTCGCACTCCTTATTTGGCGGAAGTCGGGCCAGCAGGAGGTCGCACAGAAAATCTGGAAAAGGCCCGAACAGTCCTTAATGAAACACGGACTGGGATTGCGGTTCCTCTTACAATTTCCGATAAATTGCTGGGAGTCATCGCGATGGGAAGCAGGCGGTCGGGACCGAAATTAGACGCGGCCGATGTCCACGTCTTCCTGAGCCTCGCTGTTCCCCTGAGCTTGTTCATTAATCAAATTCATTTGAAAGATCAAATTATCCAAGCGCAGGAACTGGACTTGCTGGGGAGAATGTCCCGCGGTATGGCGCACGATTTAAATAACCTCCTCACCCCCGTTCACACCATGTTGCAACTGGTCAACGAGGGCGTGGCCGCGGATCAGCTGGACGATCTCCTGCCGGCTGCGCAGCGGAATGTCGCCACCATGCGGGCCTACATTCGGGAAGCACTCTTCTTTTCCCAGAATCTTCGGCCGGATTTTCAGCTCGGGCGGCTGGATGTGATCGTGCAAAACGCGCTCCTCCTGGTGCAGGAACGGGCGCAGAATCGCGAGGTCGAACTGGTCGCGCTCCATCCCGGCGAGGCTCGCCTGGAGATCGACAGCATCCTGATCGAACGGCTCATCACCAACCTGGTTTCCAACGCGGTGGACGCCTCGCCCCCGAAGGCAAAAGTGCGGGTTTCCTATCTCAACCTGCCCAAGTCGGAGGGCAAGCCGGACTGGTGGCGGATCAGCATCGAGGATGCCGGATCGGGCATCTCCGAGGAGAACTTGAATCGGATCTTCACTCCCTATTTCACGACCAAGCAAACGGGCGACGAATCCCGGGGCTTCGGGCTCGGGCTGGCCATCTGCCGCAAAATTGTTCACTTGCATGGCGGGTCATTGAATGTGACCAGTCGGAAGGGCAGCGGCACTTCCGTGCATGTCGATCTTCCGACCGCCCAGTCGAACGATCAGCGATCGGTTTCTCCAGGCGTATGATCACGATTTTAGTTCTCACCAAGCAGGAGTCGCTCTCCCACGCCATCGCCTCGGTGGTGGATGCCCGGAGATATCAGTTCATCACCAAAGACGATATCTGGGAGTCCGAGTCGCTGCTCAGCCGGGGGGCGATCGATATCGCGATCGTGGACGTGGAGCTGACGGACGTGACGGCGGTCCGGCTCCTCCAAGACCTGAAACGGACCGCCCCGGACGTGCCGATCCTGGTTTACACGGGGAAAAAGCAGTGGGAATGGGAGGAGGACGCCTACCTGATCGGGGTGGATCATGTCCTGGACAAACCGGTTCGCGCGAAACTGCTCAACAATCTGCTCGAGCGGGTCGCGCCCCAGGCCGACGTAAAGAGCGACGAATCCGGCGCCGGGCAGCCCCGGTGGCGGCAGCCAAGCACCCCGCCCAGCGATCAGCCGCGGGCGCTGGAGGCGTTGCGGAATTTTTCGACTATCCTGACGCACTCGCTGGATCCGCAGTCGCTCCTCAAGGAATTCCTGCTGCTGCTTCGCCAGATCGTGGGCGTGAACCGCGCCATGATCTTCCTGCGGAAACCGTCCACCGACTGGGCGGGCGATCCGTCCTCCGAGGACGACCGCTGGATGCGGTGCGCCTGCGCGATCGGGCTGGAGCAGACGTTGCTCGATCACTTCGCGCTGTCGATCAGCTCGGGGATCGGCGGTTTTCTCTACCGCCAAGGCCGTATCCTCCGGGCGAGCGGTCAGGAAGCGGCCACGCAGCGGGAGATTCTGAAGGAATTTCAGCTTCTGGGGGTGGAAATCGCCATTCCCATCCTCGATCGCGAGAGTCTGATCGGGGTGGCGGTGCTCGATGCGCGCCTGACGGGTGAACCTTATAATAATGAGGAGCTGGCCCTGATTTTCCATATGCTGGAGGAGGTCGGGCTCGCCATCAAAAACAGCTGGCTGCACACCCATCTCCGGGCCAATCACGCCATGCTGGTCGATATCCTGGGCCAACTGGGCAGCGGCTGCATGGTGGTGGGCGGCAACATGGCGGTGATGCACGCCAATACCTCTGTGCTGCGCCTTTTCCGGCCGAAGGGCAGTGAGAAACGTCCGCTCGATTTCCAGGACATTCCGCAGGACCTGGGCAGTCGTATTTTTGCCGTGATCAAAACCGGCATTGGCATCCCGCCCTTCAAATACACCGTGCCCGCCCTGCCGCGATCCACCTATCAGGTGTCGATCGCGCCATTCCAGACCGAAGGGGCCACCGCGCCCGTGGCCGCGTTGCTGGTGATCGAAGATATCACGCAGCTCGCGCACTCCCAGCGGCTCGAGATCGAGGCGTCGAATCTTCGCCTGGTCAAGGCCATGGCCGAGCATCTCGCCCACGAGATCGGCAATTCGCTGGTGCCCGTCTCCACCCACCAGCAGTTGCTTAATGAGCGGTTTGAGGATCCGGAATTTCGCGAATCGCTCAACTCCGCCCTGGAGGAAGGCGTGCGGCGCATATCCCGCCTGGCCAATCAAATGATGTTCCTGGCGCGCGACCGCTCCGACTTTCGCGACAGCATCCAGATTTCCGAACTTATTGAAGAGGCCTTTCAGGAGGCCAACCATCATTACCCCAGCAAGGCGACCCAGCTCCGCCTGGAAGCTGCCAATGGGACCAACATTATTTCGGGCGACCGCAAGGCGCTCAAGCACGCTCTTCTCGAGGTGTTGCTCAACGCCTTGCAAGCCAACCCGGGCAAGCCGGATATCTCCGTGCGCTTCGCCAAGTCGAACAACGAAGCGGGCCGGCCGCAGCTCAGCATCGAGGTCACCGACACCGGCAAGGGCTTCTCGAAGGAATCTCACCTCAAGGCCTCGACCCCGTTTTTCTCGACCAGAAGCGTGGGACTAGGTCTGGGACTCACCGTGACTCGCAAGATCGTCGAGGAACATTCCGGCAGTCTGGAACTGAGCGATCCCAGCTCAGCGGCGGGCCGCGAAAAAGGGGTGGTTAAAATTTCTCTCCCCCTCGCCTCGTAAAAAACCCTTCGCGCGTGGCGCGAACTTTGCTCTATCATCCGCGCAAAATCCGATGTGCTTCCCGCTTAAAACCATCCCCCTTCTCGTCTTCTCCCTCCTTCCTTCCATGGCTTTTGCCCTCGGCTTCCGCCTGCCCGATCAGGACGCCACCGCCACGGCGCGGGGCGAAGCTTTCGCCGCCACGGCGGACAACGCCTCCGCCATTTACTATAATCCAGCCGGCCTGGGGTTTCTGGACGGGCAGCGTTTCCGGCTGGGCACCTACGCCATCGAGCTGCGCACCGATTTCTCGCCCGAGGGCGGCGGCGAAGGCATCCACAACAAACATGAGATCCAGGGCATCCCGCAGATTTTCTACACCGTGAAGCCGGAGAAAAGCGCGTTCGGTTTCGGGTTGGGCATCTATTCGCCGTTCGGTCTGTCGCTGGAGTATCCGGAAAATTCACCGTTCCGCGATCTGGCGACCAAGGCGCGCATTCGCTTCATCACGCTGAGCCCGGTCCTGGCCTGGAAAATCAACGAGCAACTCTCCGTCGCCGCCGGTCCGACCATCAACCTGGCCGACGCCAAACTCGAGCGCGGCATCCTCGGGCTCGGCGACAAGTTCCGCTTCGACGGCAGCGGGATCGGGCTCGGCTTCCAGGCCGGGGTGATGTGGCGGCCGGCGACCCAGCATTCCTTCGGATGGGTGTATCGCAGCCCGGTCGAGATCGAGTTCAGCGGACACTCGAGCGTGCAACTGTCGGACGCTCAGCTCCGCAATCTCGACTCGCTCAACCAGCAGATCGCCGCGGCCAATGCCGCCATCCAGCAGGTGCGCGCGGCCGTCGGGCCCTTCGGCGAAGCGGCCGTCAATGCCACGCTGGTTTCGCTCGGCCTGCCGACGGAGGAGATCGATCCGATCGACACCTCCTTTCCCGAGGAGGATGCGGACGCCACCATCCGCTTCCCGCAGAGCGTCACCGTCGGCTATTCGTTCCGCCCGACGCCGGCCTGGAATTTCGAGGCGAACATCGATTGGACGGACTGGGATAACTTCAACGAAGTGACGCTGCACCAGCAGACCTCCGGAAAGGTGGTGATTCCGTTTAACTATGAGTCCAGCTTCATCTACGAATTCGGCGCGACTCATTATTTCAGAAACGGGGTCAACTTGAGCGCCGGTTACATCTACAGTGAAAACTCGGTGCCGAATGAGTCGTTCAACCCATCGGTGCCCGACTCGAACCGCCATATCTTCAGCGCCGGCATTGGTTACGAAAGCGCTAGATTCTCGCTGGCGTTTGCCTATCAATATCTTTATGGTCCCGACCGAAAGATCGATCAGAACACCTCCGCCGACGGAATTTACCGCACGACCGCTCATGCTATTTCCCTCTCGGCGGGCTGCACTTTCTGATTTTTCCCTAATCGCGCCCGCCATTGGTCACTATTTATCATTATGCCTCTAAAACTGTTTTTCATCCTTCGGCGGAAGCCGGGCATGACTAAGGAGGAGTTTTCCGACTACTGGGAAAATGCGCACGCTCCGCTGGTCCGCAAACTTCCGGGTTTGATTCGCTACCTCCAACATCATGTCACCAATATTCCCAGGCCGGAATATGAGCAAACGGAGGAACCCATCGATGGCATCGTGGAAACCTGGTGGCCCTCCTACGAAATCCTGGCGGAGGTCCAGCGGAGCCCCGAGTTTGCCGCCGTCCTCGCCGACGAACCTAATTTCATCGCCCATAGCGACCGGCACATACAAACAGTCATGGTCGATAAAACGGTAACCGTGGTGGACAAGGTGGAGAGCGAAAGCTGACGCTGGTTTGTCATGATGCCCGCGTCCCAGCCACTAGCCGCCTCCGCCGCCTCCGCCGCCAGGATCGATGCGCCTCCGGCGAAACCGGTCATGCTGGTGGTGGACGACGAAGAGGGTCCGCGGCAGTCGCTCAAGATTGTCTTTAAAAAAGATTTCGAAGTCGTGCTGGCCAAGTCTGGCGAGGAAGGCCTGGCCCTGGCCGCCGGCAGGCATATTGATATCGCTATTCTCGATATCATGATGACCGGCATGTCGGGTATCGACCTGCTCGGGAAACTGAAACAACGCTATCCCGGCATCGAGATCCTGATGTTGACGGCCTACGAGACGCTCGACACGGCGCGCGCCGCTCTCCGGCACGGAGCCTGCGACTACCTAAACAAGCCTTTCGATATCTCCACCATGCGCGAGGCGGTCGCCAAAGCCATGGAGCGGCGGCGGCTCTCCAACAGCGCGGAGCATGTAACCTATGAACTCGATCAGCTGAAGAACGAACTCGAGGATCGCCGCCTGCGCGAGGAACTCGTCAAAACGAAGGGCGATATCTACGCCAGCGTTTTGCACGACATCAACAGCCCGCTCACGGTGATTTCCGGGTTCGCGGAAGTGATCAATAACTCGCTGCAGGATGCCGCCAGTATCGAGGGAGAGCAATTGACCTCCATGCGGGCCGATATCGCCCATTTGAATTCTCAGGTTACCCGCTGCTTCGAGATTTCGCGTCGCTACCTGAGTTTTCTGCGTAACGACACCGATCAGGTGCAGAGCGATGTGGCGATCAATCAGATTTTGACCGACCTGGGCGAACTGCTCTCCCGCCATCCGGCCCGGGAGGGCAACACCCTCGAGGTGGTTCCCATGAAGCAGGACGCCGCGGCGGCCATCAACGGCACGGACCTGCTCCAGATCCTGCTGAATCTGACGGTCAACGCCCTCCAGTGCACGGCGAAACCTCACGAAGTGAAAATCAGCGGGGAATTGATCAAGGCACCGCTCGACCTCAGTTCCATCCCGGAGACGGACCGCGAGCGTTTGGTGGGCCGGCCCGGCTTCGGGAACGAGGCTCCCTTCGTCGCCATCACTATTTCCGATAATGGGCCGGGCATTTCCCCAAGTATTTTCCGGCGCCTGTTCGATGAGCAGATCACCACCAAGGAGGCGGATCAGGGCACGGGTCTGGGACTGTCCATCGTGAAACGTCTGGTCACTTCCGCCGGTGGAGCCGTCCATATATCGACGCGACCGGGAGTCGGCTCGACCTTCCGGGTGCTCCTGCAGAAATCCCATTCGTCGGAGTAACTCAGCCGGCCCGGGGGTTGCTTGTTTTCCCGGGACGGACTCGGGATTTGACGGCTTTGCAAACCGCTTTGCAGGCGGTTTGATGGGTTCCGCCGTTTCATGAAAGTCCGTTTGCTTAGTTTCCTCGGATCGCTGGTGCTGCGCGCCTACGCGCGGACGCTGCGGGTGGTGATCGACGATCGCGCGGGAGTCACCGCCGATCCCGGGACTGCTCCTCTGCTCTGGATTTTCTGGCATAATCGGATGCTGCTGGTGCCGATCGTTTATCGGCGGCTCTATCGCGATCGCCCAGGCGTCGTGCTGACCAGTGCCAGCCGCGACGGAGGCACGCTGGCCGCCTTCATGCGCCGGTTCGGCTTCGAAGCAGCGCGCGGGTCCAGCTCCCGGGGAGGCATGCGGGCGTTGCTCG
>JBGTNO010000237.1:0-8069 GCA_041743065.1 Chthoniobacterales bacterium | reverse complement strand
AAGTTGAGAGCGGCCGCCGGTTATCAGGGAGGTGCGTTTTCCTCCGGCGGCCGGTCGAATGACAATAGCGATCTTGGGACCATCTATGCTAACTTCAGTTTGTCGCAGCAGATTAACGCCTACCTGAACCACTCGCTCTCGCTCGGGCACGAAGCACTCCTGGGAACGAGCACTAATTTCGTCGAGGTGACATACCTCCGTTATCTATGGAACGCCTATATCATTAGAGACGTCTCGCTCGGCGGGGATGCTTTTGTTGAAAGGGCGGATGAATCCGGCGGAGAGATCGGCAACCAGTTCTACCGGGCCGGGGTGGGGCTGTCTCTGGGTTATGATATCTCACGGCAGTTGCGGGTTAATCTGCGCTATCAGTTTACTGTTCGCTCTGCCGACGGCGAGCTCCGGGACCGTGTGAATGACTCGGAGGATTATTACCAGAACCGGGTGGCTCTGGATTTTGCCTACGCATTTTAAGCTTGGCATCTGCTGAGACATCCCTAGATGCACTTGCGTGATTTTTTTTCGGTTGCCCTCATGGCGGGCCTGAGTCTGTGGGGATCAGCCTTGGCACAGCAACCCGAGCCGGAAACGCGCCGAGCCGCCCCGGTCGCGAGTGACATGGTGGCCCTGAGCAATTCCATGGAGGTGATCAACGACGAGCGCCCTTTGGCTCGTGGTGATGAATTAAGCTTTCGGGTGGTGGAGGACGACGAAAGTGCCGCTGCCCTGCGGGTGACGGATTCGGGTGAAGTGGAAGTGCCCTACGTGGGGCGCGTGTCGGCGGTCGGACGCACCTGCCGGCAATTGGCTCAAGAAATTAAAAGCCGGCTCGAAAAAGAGTATTTCTATCAGGCCACAGTCATGGTGGGCCTGAACACCGCGGCAAGCGCGGAGAAGAACATGTTCCGCGGGCGCGTTTACGTCACCGGACGGGTGCAGAGTCAGGGGCCGATCGACATCCCAAGCGGGGAGACCTTCACGGTGAGCAAAGCCATCCTGCGTGCGGGGGGATTTGCCGAGTATGCTGACCGCCGCAAGGTGAAGCTGGTGCGCAACGCCGGACCGGACGGCAAAGGAGGGGAAGTGACAATCGTTGACCTCATCGAGGTGATGGAGAAAGGCAAGGCGGGGCAGGATCCCGTGGTGGAACCCGATGATCTCGTCGTCGTTCCCGAGAAGTGGTTGAATTTCTGATCATACCCGCGGCTTCGGAAACGAAGTCGCACACCTGTACGCCATGAAGACCCCCTCGCAGTCACGTTCCCCGTCCCTGCTCATGCTGATGACGCGAGTCAGCAAATTCGTCGCCTTTCTCAAGAAACGGTGGTGGGTGCTGTTGCTCACTGTAAGTCTGGGATTGTGCGCGGGTGCGTTTTATGTGGCCAACCAACCCCCCGCCTACAAAACCTCGGCGCGGATGATGGTGAGCGGAACGATTTCGCTGCCGGAGGGGGCGGTTTACAGTGAAGAACTCGGCAATTTCTACGGCACCCAGGCGGAACTGATGCAGAGTCAGGAAATCCGGCAGCGGGCCGCCGCTCGGGTGCAGGCGCTCCGCCCGGAGCTGAAACCGTCTCCGGTGGAACTTTCCGTGGCGCAACAGCGGGGCACGTCGTTTTTCATCCTAACCCTGGTGGGAGATGAACCCGAATACAGCGAGGCCTTTCTGAATGCCTGTATGGAGGAATACATTCAACTTAAGCGCGAGATGCGCTCGGAGACTTCCGACACCGCGCTCACAGCCATCAGTGACGAACTGGTTCGTCTGGACAAGGAACTGCGCCGGGGCGAGGACGAGCTTCTAGCCTTCCAGAAGAGTAACAACGTCGTATTTCTCGAAGAAGAAGGAAACAGTGCCGGGAAATATCTCCTGCAGCTGAAGCAAACGCTGGCCGGAATGAAGACGGAATACGAGCTGCTCAAGCGTTTGTCGCTGGAGCAGAACCTCGAGCGACGGCAGCAGTCGCAGACCGATCAGCCCGCAGCGGTCGAGACCGACGGAGCGGCGGCTCCGCCTTCGACCGGTGTCGAAGTGGAATACCTGAAAGCCCGGCAGGACCTGCAACTGCTGCGGGCGAAGCGGGAAAGTCTTTCACGGTTCATGAGGCCCAAGCACCCCAGGATTCAACGGGTCGATCAGGAAATCGCGCAGCAGGAGAATCTCATCTCACTCTATCGCCAGCAAGGCGTGGCTCAGTTGAAATCCCGCCAGGAAAGTCTGGAACTCCAGATCGCCAATCTGGAAAAGGAAATCACAGAATGGGAGCAGCGCGCGCTCGAGCTGGGCGGACGCATCGCGGAATACGCTCGGATCAAGGCAAAAGTCGATCGGGCGAAAGCGCTCTACGAGCGACTCCTTTCGAGCGTGCAAAGCGTCGATGTGAATAAGAACCTCCACCAGGACACTCTGACCATCCTCGACCGGGCATCGACCCCCGTCACCACTCAGCCCGGGCTGGTCAAATATCTGAGCTTAGGCGGCGCAGCGGGGCTTATCCTGGGGGGCGGTATCATTGCGGTGATGATTCTGCTCGACGATAGAATAACGAGCACCATCGACCTGCAGGAAAACTTCGAAGAGGAAGTCCTGGTGCAAATTCCATTTGAGAAAAGCAAGGGCCGGATCTGTCTCCTGGACGATTCGGATACGCATGAGATCTTCGCGGAAGCTTGCCGCAATCTCCGCTCTTCCTTGCACTACATGTCGTTGGATGGTCCCAAACCCAAGACGATTCTAATTACCAGCGCGGTGCCTGGAGAGGGAAAATCCACTGTCTGCACGAATTTTGCGATCACCATGGCCAGCGCGGGATCGAAGGTTCTGCTGATCGACGCCGATCTGCGTAAGGGAACGGTTCACAATTATTTTGGCTTCGAATCCAAACCGGGTTTCTCGGAAGTGCTGCAGGGCGAGCATTCCTGGCGGGATGTGATGCGCCGAACATCGCTGGAAACACTCACGGTGATTTCGCGCGGCCAGGCGCTCAACAAGACCAGCGAGTTCTTCGTCGGCAAGGCAATCGACACGGTGCTTCGGGATATGTACGACGATTTCGATTACATCATCCTGGACAGTGCGCCGGTGCTGGCGCGGGACGACACCACCAGTCTCGCTCCCAAGATTGATGCCGTGCTTTTCGTGGTGCGCGCCTTCTCGACGCCGATGCGCCTCGCCAGAACTTCGCTGAGTTCCCTGTATCAGCGGCAGGTCAACGTGTTGGGACTCATTCTTAATGCCGCCAATCGCAATTCGGCAGACTACTATTACTATTACAAATACGCCGAATATTATCGTACGGCGGACGATTAGTAGTCCTTGGACCGCCGTGTCGCCACGGGTTTAAACGAGGAAGGCTGCCTGTTCAGGTGTTGAGGGAGAGAGGGACTGCCCTCCGAAGCGCAGTCATTGCATCAAATTCGGATTAGAGGTCCGGGCTCCGTTTCTCGGCCGCCCCCGTTTCCAAGAGGTTAATTCTTCCTTGCACCGCGGCAGGAGCACTACAGATAGCTGAGAACGAGGTAGCAAGTCTCCAGGTTGGGGCTGACTTTCCAAGCGCCCGGCGTCTCCGACGCGGTGCGGTTTCTGGCGGTTGTAGATCCCCGCTCCCGGGGGAGGCGCCGTGCCGGTAATACCAACATCTCAAAAGAGGCGGAAATTTCTGGAAGGCAATGCCATGACTGCAGAGGCGGACTTTCGTAGCGTCTGCTTCCAGCCGATGATCATTCCGTCTGATTATTCGTCTCGAGATGGGATCAGCAGCTCGGAGGATTTTTCAGAAGCAGGGGAACGAGACGCCACGCGTGAAAATACCGCGGAAGAAAGCGGCCCGGGCTTCTCAGTATCCTCAATGCCCACCCCAGATAGAGGCGGTCGGCCCACGGCGGAATCGATGCCTGACCGCCCGTGAGGAAGGCGATCGCCGCACCCGTGCAGAGAATGGTCGGTCGGTTGTCCAAATTTCGGCGCAGATAAGAGCCGAGGGGTTCCTGGATTCCCCCTCCGATATTCACGATCACGAAACGAGGTGCATTTTCCCGGATGCGATGGAGGAGCAAGGGATCGGCAACTTCGCCGACTTCGCCAGCGCTGCCTCGGTAGTCGGGAGCGATGTAGATATCCTCGGCCCGGAGATGGTTGAAGCCGTTTTCCCGCAGCCAGCCGAGGTTCCGGTCCGCTTCTGCCTCGTCCGGCATGATCCAGAATGTGGCGGCGGGCGAGCGCACTTCGTCCAACGCGAGAAAGGCCTTGAGAAAGCGCAGCCCCGACAGACGCCGGAGCGATGCTGAAGGGCGGTAGGCCGTGCGAAGATTCCACAAGAGCACCATTGCCCCGCTGTCGGGAAGAACGAGTTCCGCCTCCTGGAGGGCTGCCGCGTAGCCGGGGCTGGAGGAAAGGTCGATGGCGATGCCGGGGCCGGAAGGCGCCACCACCAAGCCTCCCCGGAGCGCGACGGCTATCGCTTCGCTCAGCGATCCGCGGAAAAATTGCACTCCGGCTACGGAAACACGATCCACGGTCAGCAGACGTTCGACGGCGCCCGCAAAACGGTGCCGGCGGTTTGGACGATGATTGTAAGGTCGAGAATCACGGACCAGTGCTCGAGATAGTAGAGATCGGACGCGGTTCTCTTCACGACGTCTTCGGAGGAATTAACGAGACCGCGGAGGCCGCGCACCTGCGCCAGGCCTGTGATCCCCGGCTTGATGTAGTTGCGCACTTTGTAGGTGCCCGCGAGTTGGCAGAAGTCGTAATCGTGAGCGGGAAGGTGGGGACGCGGGCCGACGATGCTCATGTCGCTTGCCAGCACATTGAGAAACTGCGGAAACTCGTCCAGCCCGAATCGACGCAGCCATCTGCCCGCCGGAAATACACGCGCATCATGAGGAACGGCCTGGCGGGTCTCATCGTGTTCGAAGCAATACATCGTGCGGAATTTCAGGATGGCGAAAGGATGGCCACCCCGCCCGGTACGCGTCTGCCGGAAGAAAAGAGGACCCGGCGCCTGGACCCGATGCAGAAGCCACACCAGCAGCGCGAGCGGCGGAAGCACGGTGCAGGCGACTGCCAGCGAGACTGCGATATCCAAGATGCGCTTCATCAGCCGATTGATCGGCGACTGCAGTGGCTCGTTCCGCACGCTCACGAGATGCATCCCATCGTCGTACTGGATCATGACTGGATCGCCGGTCTCGTCCGAATAGTCCCACAAGTTGAGAAGCCTCGCGCCATGCCGGTCACAGATGCCCCGGCGCCGTGAGAATTCCTCGACGTCGGCAGGCAGATCCATGAACAGAATCACGGCAGGCTGAAGGGACGTGCAGAGCGTGTCCAGATCCTCAAAGAGTCCCAGATGCTCGACCAGGCAGTCCGGGTCCGAATCCGTCCCGCCCACTCGACCGATCAGCCTCAGCCCGCTCATCTGCTTGCGTTTCAGCCAATGCCGGTGCCGGGCAGCGTGGGCGGCAGTCCCCACGAGCAGGGCCTTCTGGCGGTGATGGCCGGAAAACAGAAGCCGCGCGAGGCCGGGCAGCAGCCAGCCGTTGGATATCCAGAGCACTACAAAGAGCGCGACGAGATAGATCGAAAGAAATAGACGCGAAATGGTGGCGTCCTTAACGGCAAAGAAGAATACGAGGAGGAAGAGGAGAGTCGTCGTCACCTGGCGGAAGGTCAGACGCAGCACCGCGAAGGCGGGCTGGATATCGGCTCCCGAAAGTCGGATGCCGGTCGCCCGCATACAGTCCATCGCGAGGGCGAGGCCCACCAGAAAATTGTAGAGAAGATACCGGCTGGCCGCGAAGAACTCCCCGGAGCGCAGGTCGGTGAACAGCGAAAAAGCCAGCACCCAGAATAGAACCGACGCCAAGACGATGTTCAGGCCGGTGTGGAGCAGCCTCAGGCCCTTCTCTCGATGTGACATCATCCTTTAGTATTCCTAGTGCCGCCACCCTTTTGGCGGCGTTTCCATTATGTAGCCTTCCGCGTAATTGCCCAGTCAGGAGATTTCCGAAAAGGGGGTCGCTAAGAGTCGCATACGAAAGTAGGAAAAACCGGCAGTTTGGGTGATTGAAAGGAAAATATGTGTAGGAATGCCGGTAAAAAATTCTCGGAGATAGGTCTGCCGAATTTAGCAAGCCTCAAGGACTTCTCCTGGCAGTGCGTTGTTTATCTCTCTAGCGTTTTTGATCTCGGGAACAGGTATCTCGTTGCGCTATGCCGATTTCCCTACATTGAGCCGGGAAAATGTGGTAGAAACTTTGTGGATGAAATGGGCGACGATTTTAAACCGCATTATGCTGGCGATTTCGCGAGCATCAAGACGCTTAAGTCGGTGAACGGACCTGTTGCTCAACAGAAATATTTGGGAAAATGAACACAATGGACGTGCAAAAACGGTTGCGAATTCTCGTGGTGGATAATCATCCCGTGACAGCGAGAGGTCTCGAGGAAATCTTGAAGGATGAAATTGAAGATCTCAACTTCGATTATGTGGCAGGTGCCGCAGAGGCAATGGAGAAGATTTGGGCGACTCAATATGATCTAGTGCTGCTCGAGCTGTCTTTAAGCGGGCGCAACGGCTTGGAGGTGCTGGCCGAGACTAAGAAGCACTCGCCGTCCACTTACGTGCTGGTCGTGAGCATCTTTGCAGAAGACCTTTACGCCGTCCGCGCCCTCAAGGCCGGCGCGTCGGGATACTTGAGGAAGGATGCGTCGGCGAGTCAGGTCGTGGCGGCGGTCCGCCAGGTGCTGGCGGGGGAAAAATACATCAGCGGGAGCCTGGCGCAGAGTCTCGCGCGCTATTTCGACCGCGATACAGAAAAGATGGCGCACGAACGTCTTTCCGGCAGAGAGTTCGAGGTGCTCTGTCTGATTGGGAGAGGGATGAGCATGAAGGAGATCGCCTTTCAGCTCAGCCTAAACATTAAGACTGTGAGCACCTATCGGACCCGGATCCTCAAGTCGATGGCTTTGCATTCAACCGCGGACCTGATTCGCTATTGTATCAGGACGAAACTTTGCGATGAATGAATGCGGGGCTCACTGACCCGATGTTCGACCGTCTGTTTGTTCGATTCAGGAAGTCGGTGCCGCGAGTGAATTGCGGGTTACGATGCAGTGACTCGAACGGGGAAAAGCCGGCGGGCAGGACTTGAAACGGAGTCGCTGACGTTCACACGTTTAACGTGGACTCGAGCCTTGTGGCGCTCTCGGTTGCCGCCCAGGATTGGCGGCAAGCGTGTCGCTGAACTGGACGGTGCAGGTGATGCCGGAGTTTCCGCTTCACAGCTTCAACGCGCGCTGCCGGTAATGCTCGTCGATCCGGCTGCCGATCCGTTCCACCGTTTCGGATGTGAGGAAATTGGGACCGCCCAGGGCAGCGGCGCCGACGAAAATTTCGGCGCACTTCTTCGCCATGAGCATGGCGGCGGTCACGGCGGCGGGCGAGGCTCCCAACGTGATGAGGCCGTGGTTCTCGAGCAGAATCACCCGCGGCGAAATGCCGTAATGTTCCATGAATTCGACGGTCCCGGCGCGGATGGCGCAGGAAAGTTTCAGGCCGGGATCGGTGTAGGACACGAAGACGGAGGCGGGTCCGCAGCAGACGATGTCGTCGGGGAAAAGCCGCTTCTCCGCAAACTCTCGCCCGCGGGGTGAGCAGAGGATCTGATTTACGCTCACGCTGTGGGTGTGGCCGACGAAATTGATGCCGGGCAGGCTCAGCAGATACGCGTGGAAGAGCGCTTCGACCGACGGCTTTTTGGCCTGCGCATCGACGCGGCAGGCGAAAAGCTCGTCCTCGATCTGCTGGTCGGTGAGGTCGTCGCGTGCGAGCATGGGCAGCAGCGGCGCGAAACGGCATTCCACCAGGTCGCCTCCGCCCAGGGTGCCGAGGCAGCTGCCGCTGGCTTTGACGAGAAACGTCTCATCGCCCAGCCGGGCCGAGGTGTTGCCCTCGCCGAGGATGGCGAGCTGCCGGTGCTCGGCGCCGAGTTCGTGCGAGAGCGCGATGAGGGATGAGCGGGTGGTATCCATCAGACGTCTCCGCAGATGGACACTTCCAGGCCGA
>JBGTNO010000236.1:0-3699 GCA_041743065.1 Chthoniobacterales bacterium | reverse complement strand
GCTTTTCCTTTGAAACCATCCGGCCGGGCTCGGTGATCCTGTCGTTCGAACCTGATCAACGGAATTTGGAATGTCTCCGCCGGTCCTCTGCAATGTGGCGGTTGCCCAAGCATCAGATCATTGCAGCAGCGGTGAGCGACTTTCATGGTTTTGCGACCTTCAAATCAGACCGGCTGTCTGGGGCGACCGGGTCGTTGATGTCGGTAACGGGTAGCTTCAACGAACGCCACTATGAAAAGAAAAGTCAGACAGTTGAGGTTGATGTCGTTCGACTGGATGATTTCTTCTGTCCTGACTCCAAACCAGGGGTGATCAAGATCGACGTCGAGGGCGCGGAAGTAAACGTGCTGCGCGGAGCCTGCAGGGTCCTCTCCGAATCCACGCCCGTGCTTTTGTTCGAGAGCTTCGAGCATGGGGGTGCGTGTGCGGAGATCCTGAAGCCGTTTGGTTACGAACTCTTCGATGCGGACCTTTTTTCCGCGGTTTCTGGTGGCACGAGCAACTTCCTCGCCCTTGCGAAGAAAACATGCTCAAAAAGCTTCATCGGTGAATTGCGGAGTCTTGGGTATCCTCTCTGACGTTCTGAGTTGCGACCGAGATCACTGGATTTTCGGCGCAAGGTCCGTGGATTGAAGACCACGGCTACGATCTCGCACTCGGTAAGCGAGGCCCGATGGCGGTGGGCAACCAACTTTTCGCAATTCCCGACACCGCTGCAAACCACTCAAAACACGCCGGGCGGCGCACGAGCAATATTATGGCCTTTCGCAATGAAAAACGACCGCATGATTCCCGTCTCCATCTTGATCCCCATCCGCAACGAGGCGGGTAATCTGCCGCGCTGTCTGCGGTCGGTGGCTTGGGCGGACGAGATCTTCGTGGTCGATTCGCAGAGTACTGATGACTCCAGCCTGGTCGCGGCGGAGCATGGGGCGGAGGTGGTGCAGTTCCAATTCAACGGCACCTGGCCGAAAAAAAAGAACTGGGCGCTGGAGCATCTGCCGTTCAAGCATGAGTGGGTGTTTATTCTCGATGCGGACGAAGTTCTCCCCCCGGAGGCGGAGGGCGAAATTCGCTCGATTGTCTCCGACCCGGAGCATCCGATCGACGGCTACTGGATCAACCGGCGCTTTATGTTCATGGGGAAATGGCTGCGCCATTCCTACTATCCGAACTGGAATCTCCGGCTCTTCCGGCACGGGCGCGGGCGCTATGAGAAGCTGACGGATGCGGCAACGCATAGCGGGGACAATGAAGTGCATGAACATGTGGTGGTGGAGGGAACGACGGGGCGACTGCTGTGCGAGATGGATCACTTCGCCTTTCCCTCGATCGAGGTGTTCGTGGAGAAGCACAATCGCTACTCGAACTGGGAGGCGCGCGTGGCCCGGGACCGCTACTTGAAGGGCAGCGCGGTCAGTCTGCGCAGTGACCCGGTCGGATGGCGCCGAAAGCTCAAGCGGCTGTCCCATCGGTTCCCTTGCCGGCCTCTGGCGCGATTTCTTTACATCTACCTGGGACAAGGCGGGTTTCTGGATGGAGCGGAAGGGTATTATTTTGCGCGCATGCACGCCGTTTACGAGTTTCTCTGCGTGGCCAAGGAGGCAGAGCTGGCGAAAGCGGCAAGCGCCAGCGGGAAGGGCGCACGATGAGCCTGATCTCCCGGACGAACCGCGGAGCGGCGGCTAAGGACTGCCTTCGGCTGGAGGGCAGACCGCAAGTGGGAGTCCGCGGCCTTTGAGCAAAACGACGCGGGAGCGAAAGCGGAAGGGCGGCAATCCTCCGACGGCATTTCGCAAGAAGCTGTCCTATGGACTGCTTGCCGCCATCGTGGTCCTGGCACCGTTTCTGGGCGGTTCCTCGGATCGCTGGAGTCAGTCGGCTATTCTGATTCTTCTCGGGGCGCTGCTGTGCTGGGATCCGCCGGAACGGGCCTTGCCTCGCGGAGCCGATCTGGCCCTGGCAGGGCTGATCGCCTGGGGTTGTCTCGCCTTCCTGCCCGCCGGATTGTTCGGATTGCCCTCCTGGCGGATCGCCTTTCTGGAGGCGAAGATCGACCTGCCCTGGACGCTGTCGCCCCAGCCGTGGCTAACCGCCGAGGCTCTTTTTCTCATCGGAGCCGGGATGGCGTGGTTTTACTATCTGGCGGTGCAGCGCTGGGGGACAATCCTGCATCGCAGCCTGATGGCGGCGTATGCGGCCGGCATTCTCGGGTTCGCGGCACTGGCCCTGGTGTTCCAGCACTTTGGCGGGACGCCTTCTTTCTGGATCACGGAACGAAATTTCGGGCCGTTCGTGAATCGGAATCAGACGGCGAATCTCTTTGCTGTCGGTGGCATTCTCGTGGCCGGGCTGGCTTATCATCAGCTGAGCCGGAGCCGAAGACGGGCCGTGACATGGGCCTTGGGCCTCGGCCTGATCCTGGCGGCCCTGGTGGCCAGTTATTCACGAGGCGGCGTCCTCGTTTTTTTTCTCGGCCTGGCGGTGTTGTCGGGGGTGGTGATAGCGCTTTCACGCGATAAGGTCCGTCTAAGCATGGGCGCCTCGGCGGTCGTCGTGTTCATGACCCTGTTCCTGATCACGGGCGGGGAAACGCTGAAAAGGGTGATCGCGGGAGCGGATCTCGGCTCGGACTTCCGCGTCTTGCTTCTGCGCGACGCCTTCTCGCTGCTCGCCACCGCGCCATGGATGGGCATCGGCCTGGGTAATTTCGGAGCTGTTTTTTCCCAGTTTCGCAATCTTTCCCTCACCGAAAGCCGCGCATTGCATCCGGAGAGCGACTGGATGTGGCTGGCGGTGGAGATGGGTCTCCCGGCGCTTCTGCTGCTGGGGACGGCGGTGGGGCTGCTCTGGAAACAGGTGCTGCCCTTTGCGGGAGAGACCAACTGGCGGCTGCGGGCGGCGGCTCTGGTCGCGGCGGGAGCGTTTGCGGTCCATGGCCTGATGGATGTCTCCGGGCATATCATGGGGACGGCCTTTCCCGCAATTTTTGTGGTGGCGCTCGGACTCAACCCGAAGCGGCGGCTTCCGCGCAGTCAGGGGCACCGCCTGTTCTTCCGGGTGGCCGGGGTCGCGTTTCTGGGGGTGGGGGCGCTTTGGTTTTACGGGAGCCGCACCGGGACTTCTGTGCCCGGGCGGCTGGGGGTGATTCAGCAGCGCAAGGCTGCGAAAGCGGCGCTGGGCTCGGCACGCTTTGGCGAGGCGGAACGCGCCGCCACTCAGGGTCTCGCCTACGCGCCGCTCGACTGGAATCTTTATTACATCCGCGGCATTGCGAAGATCTCCGGTGGCCGGAACTGGATGAGCGCCTGGAACGATTTTCGAAGGGCCCGAGCCATCGAGTCCAAAAGTGCGAAGCTTGCTCTGCGGGAGGCGGACATCTGGCTGTCCTATCGGCCCGCCCTGGCGATCCATGCCTGGCGGGACGCGTTGACCAACAGTCCGCCGGAGGAGCGTCTCGAGCTATACCGGCGTTTTCTTGCAACCGGTTGGTCGTTCCCGGAACTGAGGCCCGGGCTTTCCTCGCTCGCGGTGGGACATCTTGATCGTCAGCTGGCCCGGATGCTTTACATCGAGCCCGGGCAGTTTGTGGCCGAATTCGAGGAACTGCGGGTCGCCACCGGCGACTGGGAGGACCTGGAAACTGCGCAGTTGGAGACTTTACTCGCGGCTTGGTCGCAGCGCGGGGGCGAGGCGACG
>JBGTNO010000235.1:0-15107 GCA_041743065.1 Chthoniobacterales bacterium | reverse complement strand
CGATCACCGAGGAGCGCTCGTGAGCGTTTTCCTGGCTCAGCTGCGCGGAGAACTGCGAAAGCTCTTTGGGCGAAAACGCACTTACATTGGGTTCGCGGCTTTTCTCGCGGTCGAGGTGCTGATCGTCTCCCTCCTCAATCTTCCGAAGCCGAAGAGCGCGATCCGGCGTCTGATCGAGGATGCCGGCTACCTGGCGGATCAATATTTTGGCGGCCTGACGCTGGCCGTCATGATCCTGACCTGGACCACGGTGCTAATCGGCGCTCTCTACCTCGCGCTGATCGCAGGCGATATCGTGGCGAAGGATGTCGAGGATGGCGCCATGCGCATGATCCTCTGCCGGCCGGTCAGCCGCGCGCGGATCATCACGCTCAAATATCTGGCCTGTCTCATCTACACGGTGGTCCTCACCGCCTTCATCGGGATCAGCGCGCTGCTGACCGGTCTGGTGTGGGGCGGGGCGGGGGGGCTTTTCGTTTACGATCCCATGCAGGGCGTGTTTTCCCTGTTCGAGACGCGGGAAGGGCTGGGCCGATTCGCGCTGGCGCTGGCGGCCCTCGCCGGAGTGCAGTTTTCCGTGAGCAGTCTGGGTTTCGGGCTCTCATGCGCGCGGTTGAAACCGGCGGCCGCCACGGTCATCACGCTGTCCTATTTCTTCCTCGATTCCATTTTTCAGCGGCTGCCTTACTTCGAGAGCCTGCGGCCGTGGTTCATCACGACCCACATGTCCGCGTGGATTCACTGTTTCGACGCGCGGATTCCGTGGACTCGGATCGGGCAGGATTTCCTCTACCTCGCCGCCATCGATGTGACCCTCTTTCTAGTGGGATTGGTCATTTTCGACCGGCGGGATCTAAAAGGTTGATAATCTCCAGCCGAGACGCGACCGGCGCATTCACACGCTTCGTTCTCTAGGTGTATGCATCTCCTTCCCGCCAAACTTCTCGCCGTAGCCGTCGTCGTCGCCTCCATGAGCCATCCCGCGCTGGCGGCCGATCCCACCAAAGCGGTCGCGGTGCTCGTTCCCACGGAAGGGATGAAAGTCAGTGGCACCGTCATGTTCGAGCAGATGGAGGACGGGGTGAAAGTCACCGGCACCGTCAAGGGATTGACGCCCGGCAAACACGGTTTTCACGTTCACGAATTCGGCGATCTGACCTCGCCCGACGGTAAATCGGCGGGTGGCCATTTTAATCCGACAGATGCGCCACATGCCGCGCCCGACGCCGAGATGCACCACGCGGGCGATCTGGGCAACATCGAGGCCAACCAAGAGGGCGTCGCCACCATCGACCTGACGGATAAGATGCTGAAAATGGAAGGCGCGACCTCTATCCTCGGCCGGGGCCTAGTGGTCCACGCGGGCGAAGACGACATGAAGAGCCAGCCTTCGGGAGACGCTGGAGCCAGGGTCGCCGTGGGCGTCATCGGAGTGGCCTCGACCGAGTAAACCGACTTCCGAAACACTTAGGAGCGGCTGGCCCGAAAGGTCAGCCGCTTTTTTGCGGCGTGATCAGGCCGGGACGTCCACGGGTTTCCGCCGAACGGCCTGCCGGGCGAAGTTCCGCGCGATATTCCAGAGCGGGCCGGGAAAACGGCGGCAAGCGGTCAGCGTGGCGTCGAGCGCGGTGACGAACTTCTCGACCTCCCGTTCGCCGATGATGAGCGGAGGCAAAATCTTGAGCATGTCCGAAGCATGCGCCGCGACCTGCGTGAGGATCTGATGCCGAGTAAAAAGGTGGGTGACCACCATCTGCGTGAAAAGCTCAGTCTCGATTCGGTGCAGCATTTTCCAGCCGAGGCGCGCGGTCATCTCCTGAGGCTCGTGAAACTCGATCACCAGGATCAGACCTTGGCCACGCACTTGCTTGATCACGGAGTGTTTCGCCATGAGCGCGCGCAGGCGGGCGAGGAGCAGCTCGCCCATCCGGCGGCTGTTTTCGACGAGCGACTCGTCGTCGATCACCTGCAAAGTCGCCAACCCGGCCGCCATCGCGAGGTTGTTGCGCCCGAAAGTCGAAGAGTGGACGACGCAGCGGTCGAGCCGACTGAAGGTGCTCTGGTAAATAGCGCGGCGGGCGATGATGGCCGCGCAGGGCACGTAGCCGCCACTGAGCGATTTGGCCAGCGTGATGATGTCGGGCTCCAGATCGGCGTGCTCGAAGCCAAACATTTTGCCGGTGCGGCCGAGACCGGTCTGAATCTCGTCGCAGATGAGCAGGGTGCCGTATTTCCGGCAAAGCGACTGCGCGTTCTGGAGAAAGGTCGCCTCGGGCAGGTGGACGCCCTTGCCCTGCACCGGCTCGACGACCAAAGCGGCGACCTCGCGTGGGCGGAGACGTTTCTCGAGCGCGGGCAGATCACTCAGCGGCGTGTGCTGGCAGGTGGGCAGCAGCGGCTCGAAGCCCTCGCGGAAATGCGGGCTGCCCATCAGCGAGAGTGCGCCGAGGCTAAGCCCGTGGAACGCGCCCTCCAGCGCGACGAAGCCCGCGCGACCGGTGTGAGCGCGCGCGAACTTGAGCGCTCCCTCGATCGCTTCCGCGCCGGAGTTGCAGAAAAAAACCGCATCAAGATGCGGCGGCGTGCGGGCCACGAGCGCCTCGCCGAGCAGGCCGCTGAGCAGAGCGCTGTCCATCTGCACCATGTTCGGCAGGTCCAGCGAGAGCGCGTCCTGCAGCGCTTTTTTCACGACCGGATGGTTGCGTCCGATATTGAAGACGCTGTAGCCGCTCAGGAAATCGAGGTAGGCGGTGCCGTCGGCTTCGTAGAGACAGGCTCCCTCCGCGCGGGCGTAAATCTTATCCACCCCGATGGTGCGCTGGACGGTGACGAGCGTGCGGTTGAGATGCCGCGCATGCAGATCGTAATTTTCGCCGAAACGATCGGTGACAAGCTGTGTGAGGTCGAAGGGCATGAACGGGCGCAGGATCAATACGAAGGGATGAGGCTGGGCGCAAGCGGGTTGGGATTGGGTTGCGCTTGTTCGTCACGCCGAATTCGCGCATCTTTGACCGCTGAAAGGATGAAAGATCATCGTCTCATCGACCAACGCAGCCTCGCCTTTGATCGGCTCATCTTAGACAATCGGGAAAGACGGGACGGGCCTTTCGCGATTGACGAATAAGGGGAGCTTCGCATGATCGATCCTCCTTCCGATGCGCCAGCAAACTATCACCAGCTTTGTCGGCACTTTTTGCAAGCCGGAGATGTGGCACGTTTACAATCAGGTGCACGGTATCCAGCGCTATCGCAGCTTGGTGGTGACGCGCGAACGGCGCTACGAGTCGCTCTTTCCTCATGGCGGCGTCCACGAACTTTATTCGTATCAGGAAAACGCGCGGGAGCGGTTTCGTAAACGTTGGGTGGAAGGCAAGAATCGTCTGGAACATAACCGGTCGGTCACTTCGCTGGCGAAACAGCTCGATGGATTGAAGACCGATCTGCTCCACATCTATTTTGGACACGAGGCCACCAGGCTGGCACCCTTTCTGAAGATCTGGGACAAGCCTACCGTGGTCTCGTTTCACGGAGCCGACCTCGGCAACTATGTTCGCCGCCCTCAGGATATTGTCTGGCTGCCGACGGTCTTCGAGCAGTGCAGACTCATCCTGGCCCGCTGCGAGTATTTCCGGCATCACCTCGTCGAGCTGGGCTGCCCGCCCGAAAAGATTCGGATCAACCGCACCCATGTGCGGGCCGATTATTTCGAGCGCGTCGATCACCCGCCGCCCGAGGGAGGGCGCTGGAATCTGCTCCAGGCCTGTCGGTTTATTCCGAAAAAGGGGATGCTGGTGACCATTCGGGCCTTTGCCAAGTTTCTGGAGACCTACCCGCGGGCGGCGCTTTACCTTGCTGGAGATGGTCCGCAGCTCGGCGCCCTCCAGCGTGAAGTCTGGAGCCTGGGGTTGACGCGCCGCGTCTTCTTCACCGGATTTCTGGAGCGGGATGCGCTGCGGTCGCTCTTCGGGCAATGTCATTTCTTCCTGCACCCGAGCGCGACCGATAGCGCGAATGACATCGAAGGCATTCCCAACACCCTCCTCGAAGCGATGTGCGCGGGATTGCCTTCCATTTCCACCGCTCACGCTGGCATCCCGGAGGCCATTACCAGCGGAGAAAATGGTTTTCTGGTGAATGGCGGCGAGGTCGAGGCGGTGGTGGACGTGCTGATGGACCTGACGCGGGATCCGGAAAAGTATCGGGCCGTCTCCCATGCCGCCGCGGCCAGCGTGCGGGCGGTCTATCAGCCCGAAGTGCAGGTCCGAGCGCTGGAAGATATCTACGCGGAGGGCATGGCGTGAGTAACCGGCATAACCTTTTCGCCTACTGGACGAAACCACCGCGACCGCCTCTCTCGGCGCCCGTCCGCGCCCTGATCGCCCGCCTGACCGGTCGTCCGGCGCAGGCCGTCTTCTGGGAAGCGGTCGAACACAATCGGCGGCGATTGCACGATACCGAGCCGCCTGATCTCACGCCGCTCCTGCGTCTTCCAGAACTGGAAGAACTGGAGGAGGAATATGACGTCCTGTTTGTCTCGAATGCCATGCTGCCAGTCCGCGGCGGGGGCACGCGCAGTTTCCTGCATCTCGCCCGCAATCTGGCTGCACTGGGATTGAAAGTCGGAGTCGTCTGCGGAGGACCGGCGGTGAGGACCTTCCGGTTTGAGAGCATCGACTTTATCTGGATCGTGGATGAGGGCGACATGAGAGAGGCGATCGGACGCTTTCGCTACCGCACCATGTTCTGCCAGCAGTCGTGGGCACCGGCCGCCGCCAAGATTGCCGAGGATCAGGGGAACGAGTGCTGGTATTTCCTGCGGAGCATCGAGGATGTGGTGCCGGATTCCGAGGGAGTCTATGAAGCCTCCGCCCTCGCCGCCCTGGCCCGCCAATCTGACCGCAGCGCCCTGATTCTCCGCGCAGATCGTGTGGTGGCCAATTCGCGCTTCGTGCAAGCGATCGTGCGGGAAGCCTTCGATCGGGAGTGCGACGTGATTTATCCCGGAATCGAACCACCCGCTCCCTGGGAACTTCGCCGGACGAATCTCGCCTGCTCCATTCTGGCCATGGGGGGCACTCAGA
Organism: Chthoniobacterales bacterium; assembly: GCA_041743065.1. GTDB lineage: Bacteria > Verrucomicrobiota > Verrucomicrobiia > Chthoniobacterales > Chthoniobacteraceae > JBBSOD01. The sequence goes on along the minus strand of JBGTNO010000235.1, from coordinate 10,026 downwards.
AGAAAGGAATCGATATCGTGATCGAGCTCGCGTCCGCTTTTCCGGACGAGCGGTTTCTGGTCTGCGGTGTGAAATCCATGCCCGCGAAATACAACCAGAAAAACCTGCCGAAAAATCTCCGATGGCTTGGCCAGGTTGATACGTCGGCGGCTTACACCATGGGCAAACTCGTGCTCATGCCGTCGCTCTGGCCGGAGCCGCTGGGCCGCGTCTGTCCCGAGGCATTGATGCGGGGAATCCCGGTGCTGGCCAGCCGGGTGGGCGGCATCCCCGAGGTGGTGATGGAGCCGCAGTTTCTGGTCGATGATTTTACCAACGCCCGGGCCTGGAAAGACGCGCTGGGGGCGCTGCTTCCAAAGACTGGAAGGTCATCCATCCGCCAGAAAGCGCTGGCGCGCGGCGCGGCGTATCAGAGCATGCAAGCGCTCGATCCGGCGCTGTCGGCGCGGCTACGGATTGCGGAGCCAGCGCGTCAGATGGACCAGCAGGAATAGTCCATTCATCAGGAGGAGGATGAGGGATGGCTGCCACGGCCGGCGGCCGGTGCCGCGATTCACGGCTCGATCGGGGAAGAGCAATGCCAGGGCGCTCGCGGCGGTGAACCAGGTCACATAATTCTGCAGCGGGGGATGCGACTGCGCGCCCTGCTGCGTGGGATACCAGATCCAGTAGGCGCGCACCTTCCAGGCGATGGGCTCGAGATTCAGATCGGTGAGAAGGGCGATGAAGCCGGTCCCAAGCGCGAGGCCCCAGCGCGAGGCCCGGGGCCAGCAGGTCAGGATGGCGAAGCGCGCGCATACCACCACGATCAACCAGGCCAGCGGGATGGTAAAAGGCAGCACGCCCAGAATGCGCCAGCCGAAACGCGCGGTGTAAACATAGGGGCCAAACGGAAACCCGGTCAGCGTGCCCATCGTTTCCAGAGCGCCGGAGCTCACCAGGATAATCAGCGCCCAGCGGCGAGCGATCGGCAGAGTTTCCTCCTCGACCAGCGCGAGATAGGCCAGCGCCGCCGCCAGGACGATCCAGATGGCGTCGGAAAATCCCAGGAAGCCGATGAGTGCGCGCTGCAGATCCTCCGCATAAATCCATTGCCGGATCTGGACGGGACCGATGTCGAAGGGCATCACGATTGCCCCGATCGCAGTCCAGACCAGGAACAGGAGCCACAGAAACTGGCGAACCCTTTCGAGCCAGGGGGTGCGATTCCTGAACATCTACTTGAAATCGCGCAGGAGCTGCCGCGCGGCAATGCGCCCGCTCTGGATGACCAGCGGGATGCCGCCGCCGGGGTGGGTGGTGCCGCCCGCGAGGTAGATGCCGGGCATTTCCGCCACCCGCTGGGCCGGTCGCTGGAAAGCGGCTTGCAGACCATGCGAGGCGAAGCCGTAAAGACTCCCGCCGTAGGCATTGTGCCGCACCCGGAAATCGGCGGGCGTGATGTGGTGCCGCGTCACGATGCGGGAACGCAGGCCGCGCAGGCCGAACTGGCCCAGGCGTTCCAGAATGTGATTGCCGTAGCCGGTGGCCTCGGTCTCCCAGTCGATGCTGGAGTCATCGGGCGGAACATTGACGAGGATAAACCAGTTCTCGCAGCCGGGCGGGGCGCGGTCCGGCTCGGTCAGCGCGTCAACTGCCAGGTAGATGGTGGGATCATCGGCGGGCAAAAGTTGGGCGAAGAGCTGGCGAAATTCGGCACGGTAATCCTCGCTGAAGAAAATATTGTGATGCGCCAGGCCTTCGGTTCTGCCGCGCAGGCCGAGCATCATGACGAAGCCGGAGAGCGACAGATCGGCGTGCGCGAGTTGTTTCTCCACCATCCGTTCCCGGGCCAGGCCCAGATATTTGCCGGCGGCGGAGAGAGCGTCTTCGTTGCAAATGATGGCGGAGGCGGCGCAGTGACCGGCGGTCGATTCGATCGAAAAGCCACCAGGCAGGCGCCGAAGCCCGGTCACCTCAGCCCGGGTCACGATGTGGATGCCGAGCTCGCTGGCCAGACGCTCGAAAGCGAGGATGATCTGCCGGAGCCCGCCCCTCACATAATGGGACCCGATGCCCATCTCGACGTAGGGAATGATATTGAAGGCCGCTGGGGTCTGAAAGGGCGAGGAGCCATTATAGGTGGCAAACCGGTCGAAGAGCTGGACGAGATGCGGATCACGAAAAGCCGAGCGCACGCGCTGATGCATCGAGCGGGGCGAGGCGATCTTCGGCAAATGGCGGAGGCGGAGCAAATTCCGCCACTTGATCTGCCGCCACCAGTCTTCGAGTGAATGGCGCAGGAAGACCGGTTCGGAGAGATCGTAGAGACCGCGGGCGTAACGCAGAAACCTGGCGACATCGCGCCGCTGACAAAACGTGGCATCCGTATCGATAAGCGTGCCGTCGGTCCAGCGGTAGCGGCATCCCTGGGGGAGGGGAATAATCTCCAAATAATCGGCCAGATCCCGGCCCAGATCGGCCCAGAGTTCCCGCAGCACATGCGGCATGGTGAGCACGGAAGGGCCGGTGTCCCAGGTGAAGCCCTCATCCGAAAAAGTGCCCAGCTTGCCTCCCACGCCGGCGTTCTTTTCGAGGATCATGACCTCTCTCCCCGCATGGGCGAGGTGCACGGCCGCCGCCAGTCCGGCCAGTCCGCCCCCGATGACGACGACTTTCTGGCGGGTGCTGGTGGTGGAGAATCCGAATGTGGGCGGGGCCATGACTCGCCATGTTTCGTTTACAGAAGGCTGGCTACGCGACTGAAAACCGCTTTCGCGGAGAATTTTGGGTCGGGAAGTGATGGGGGGCTTTGGTTCGAGGCGCGAGGCGCTCATCGCCGCGAGTGACGCGGGCACCGTTTCTTGGTTTCGAGTGAATTGCCCCTGCCGGATATCGAGGAGAGTGATTGGGAGGACGCACCTCTGGAGAGGTCGCTGCGCTCGTTGCCTCACCTCTCTCGAGAGGAGATGGAACCGAAGCGCTCCAGAGGGGTGGTCCGGCGAAAGGACGAGCTCAAACAGACCTGCTCCCAGCGCTGATCTGTCTCAGGAATGGGATTAAAAATCGCATCACTGCAAATCGGTATCCGCAGAAATGCGATTTCTTAAAAACGAGAGAATGGGGCGGACCTAATACTGAATAGGATCGTAAAGCTCTCCCCAAGAACGTGATGCACCGCCGGACCCTGCGCGACAGATACGGCCCAGCGCACCAGCAGACCCACAGCCTCCGCCTCGCTGGCACAGTTAGAGCTTATGGAGATTATAGAATCTCTAACTGTTATACCTGATATGAAACGTCTCCTCTTCGCTCTGATCGCCGGCTCCCTCACCTTCGCCTCCATCGCTCAGGCGGTGGATCTGGGTTACAAAGCCGGTCGCACACCCTACGACCGTTACATGTCCCCCGTAAAGAAAGTGCTCTCCAACGTGGGGGGCGAGGAAGATTCCCTCCGCGATGTGACCCGCCTGATGAAAGTGGGTCATCGTTTCCGCTACTCTTTCAACCGCCCCTACACCGCCATGCCTCCCGCAGTGACCGAAAAGAACCGGAGCGGCGATTGCAAGGACAAGGCCCTCTGGCTCCTCAGCCGGATCAACGACGACTCCGCCCGCTTCGTCATCGGCCGGGCCAGCAACCGCTCCACCATCAGCCACGCCTGGGTCATGTGGAAAAACGACGGTCGCTGGTGGGTGCTCGATTGCACCAACAACAGCCGCCCGCTCCCTGCCGACAAACTCGGTAGCGACAAATACATCCCTCTTTACTCCTACGGCACAGACGGGGTTTACGTTCACAGCGCCACCCGCACCGCCTCGAACACCAGCGGCAGCAAGCCCGTGGCCGCCTGGAATATCAGGAAGTAAGCTAAATTTCATATAGGAAGCGTGCAGCGGCGCCTGGCTCTGAGTGGAGCGAGGCGTCGCTGTTTTTTTCGTCCGAAAGGAAACGTCAGCCCGGTTCGGCCATGGCCGGCTCCACATGCACCAGCACGTCGGCCACCCTGCCGTGCGCCGCGCGAATCTCATCCTTCACGGCGTGCGCGATCTGATGGCCTTCCCGCACGGAAATGAGGCCATCCACCTCGATGTGCAGATCGACGTAAAGCTCCAGCCCCATTTTGCGGATGCGGAGCAGTTCGACGGCCGACACGCCCGGAACCTCCAGCGCCGTCTGGCGCACCGCGTGGGCCAGATCCGACGGGGGAGCCGCATCGAGGAGGTCGTGAAGGGCCGGGACGAGAATGCGGAAGCCAAGAAAAGCGATCCAGCCGCACGACCCGAGGGCGACGAGCCCATCAGCGTGAGCATATCGTGGCCCGCCGAAAATCGCCAGCGACACGCCGATCAGCGCCGCGACCGAAGTGATCGCATCCGACCGGTGATGGAGCGCGTCCGCTCGGATGGCCACGCTGCCCAAGCGGTCGCCGATCCGGCGCATGGTCTGGTAGAGCGCTTCCTTGATGCAGATGATCGCCACCAGCAACCCCAGAGTAAACGGCGCCGGCACCGCGCGCGGCGCCCCCAGACCGCTCGCGCTCGCGATCGCCAGCAGGAGCGCCGCCCCCATAATCACGAGAGAAACGATGACCCCGGCGATCGGCTCCGCTTTGCCATGGCCGTAGGGGTGGTCCAGATCGGCCGGACGCGCCGCGTATTTCAACCCGCTCCAGAGAATGGCCGAGCTCACCACATCCAGCGCCGACTCCATGCCGTCGGCCACCAGAGCTTGGGAGTGACCCAGAAAGCCCGCCAGCAGCTTCACGATGGCCATGACCACATTCACCCCCGCTCCAAACAGCGCCAGCCGGGCGCCGGTATGAAGGTCCATATTGCTCTGCCTTGGGCTGGCGCTGGCCACGGTGGCAGCTTAGAAAGCTGCCATGCAGAAAGTAAACGCGATAGTCCTCCGCGAATTCGGGGATCCGGTGGAGGTGGCGATGGTCGAGTCCGTCGAGCTGCCACCGCCAGCGCCTGGCGAGGCGCAGGTCAAAATACTGGCCGCTCCCATCAATCCGGCGGATATCAATATCTTGGAGGGCAAATACGGCAACCTGCCCGAATTGCCCGCCATGATTGGCAACGAAGGGGTGGGGGAAGTGGTGGCGCTGGGCGAAAGGGCGAAGGGCCTCGCGATCGGCACGCGGGTGCTCCTTCGTCATGGTCTCGGGACGTGGCGAGAGATGCTGAACGCTCCTCGCGAAAAACTGGCGCCCATTTCCTCCGAGTTGCCGGTCGAGCAAGCCGCCATGCTGATGATCAATCCACCCACCGCGTGGCGGATGCTGCATGATTTTGTCGAGCTGCGCGAGGGCGACTGGGTCGTGCAAAATGCGGCCAATTCCGGCGTCGGGCGCAGTGTCATCGCGATTTGCCGCAGCCTCGGAATTCGCACGCTGAATCTGGTCCGGCGGACAGAATTGATCGACGAACTCAAAGCCGCCGGCGCGGACGAAGTGGTGCTCGATGAACCGGCATCCGCCGAGCAGACCACGGCGCTGGTCGGCTCCTCCGGCGCGAAGCTGGGATTGAATGCCGTGGGTGGCGAGAGTGCGCTTCGCGTGGCCAACGCGCTCGGCGACGGCGCCACCCATGTCACCTACGGAGCGATGAGTCGTCAACCCCTGCGGCTTCCTAACGGCCTGCTCATCTTTCGCGACATCGCCTTCCGCGGATTCTGGGTTTCGCGCTGGTTGGCCCAGTCCACCGCCGAGCAGCGCGCAGCCATGTTCAAGCAACTGACCGACCTTATGAAAGATGGCCGCCTTCATGTAAAAGTGGCCGCTACTTACCCGATCACCGAGGCCCGGGCCGCGATTATCCACGCCCGCCAAGGTGAACGAGCCGGCAAGATTCTCTTCGTGAATTCATGAAGCGCGAAAAGCGGATCTGGGGAGCACACGCGAGACGCGTGTGCTCCCCCAGGCTGCGCGGGGGCTCTACCTTGGCAGAACCCCCAGGATCCGCAGGCACTCCTTGGCGAGTTCCACCCGGACTGGCAGTAATTTTTCGTCGGTCAGGTCGAGGTTGAGCGCGAACGGATAGTTCTGTCCGTCCTTTTCCACCCAACCGACAAACCATCCGATCTTCGGATCGCTGGACGTGAGCCAGCCTGTTTTGCCGTGCAGGACCAACGAGTCCGTCTGTTCGAGTAAAGTGATTTCCTGAACGCTCGCGACCACCTCCGGAGCCGCCGGAACCCGGCCTGACGCCACGCGTGAGAGAAATCGCACCTGCTCCACCGCGGATATTTCGAGCGGTCCCTCCAACCAGAATTGATCAACGACCTCGCCAATCGTCTGATTGCCATATTGCAGCTTCTCCACGCCCGCCTGCATCCGCTGGAGACCGACGCGGCGGGCCAGTTCCTGATAAATCGGCACAGCGGAAATCTTGATGGCTTCCCGGAGAGGCATGTCGTGCTCCCAGATCTTGAAAGGCTGCGGCTTGCCGCCATAGGGCAGTATTTCGTCAACGCTGGCGACCGCACCGCAGTCGAGACCGATGAGCGAGTTCGCTATCTTGAACGTGGACGCAGGCACAAACCGGGTGCGGGCGCGGGTGGGATCGTGGGCCGTGAGTTCGCCGCTCTCGGGATCAAGCAGAACGAAGGTTCCGGTGACCCCGGCCTTGGCAAAAGCAGGAGCGAGCTGTGGCGCCGACTTCACCTCAGCGGAGAAAGCATGCGGTGCGCACGTGACGGACAGAAAGAGGAGAACACGGAGGATTTTCATGAAAAAAAGGTTCAGGCTTGAACCTTGGGAGCATGTCGCGCTTCGATATCGTGTCCCATCTCCCGCGCGAAGATCTGCGTGAACTCCGCACCGATAAAAAGAATCAGACTCGAATAATAAATCCACATCAGCAGCACCACGAACGACCCCGCCGCTCCGTAGGACGACGCCACGCCCTCGCGGCCCAGATACAGTCCCAGCACCGTCTTCCCGATCGTGAAAAGGAGCGCCGTCACCGCCGCACCCAGCCAGACACTCCGCCACTGCACCCGGGCGTCCGGCAGAATCTTGTAGATCATCGCGAAGAGCAGCGTCACCACCCCAAACGACACCGCAAACGACAGTGCCTGCAGCGCTTCCGGCGGCACCGGCAGATAGGCGCGGATCACCTGATCCAGCGCCGCCAGCGCCGCGCTCAGCACCAGCGAGATCAGCAGCAGAAACCCGATCCCCAGCACCATCGCAAAACACAGCACCCGCTGTTTGATGAAGCCCATCACCCCCAAGCCCGTCGGCGCCGGGATATTCCAGATCTGATTGAGCGATTGCTTGAGCTGATTGAATACCCCGCTCGCGCCGAAGAGCAGCGTCGCCCCGCCGATAATGGTCGCCCACAGATTCGAGCTCGGTTTACTCGCGTCAGCCACCATCGTTTGCAGCGTCCCCGCCGTCTCCGCGCCCACCAGCCCGCTGATCTGAGCCTCCAGACTGCCGCGCGCCGCCTCCTCGCCCCAGATGAAGCCCACCACCGCGATCACGATGATCAGCAGAGGCGCCAGCGAAAAGATCGAGTAATAGGCCAGCGCCGCCGCCAGCTGCATACAATTATCCTGCGAGAATTCAGCCGCAACCTGCTTGAGAATAGAGAGATAAGATTTGACCTGTAATTTCATGATCCCGCCGAACACTTCGGAGCCGCCCGCCAGTATGCGGGTAGCGTCGCGAGGACCGCGTCAAACCCGCGGTCGTGTCGATAATCACCTGGCCCCAGCGTCCAGCGCACCCGCCACAGACCCAGCACGAAAAGGCCCGCGATCCTTTCTTCATCGGCAGTCCCGCCGGCGTGCCATGCGATGGACACGAGGTGAACTCGGCCCGCGATTTTGCTGCTCCCTGCGCGCCGCCAAGGTCGGGCGCGCTTCGCGAACACCTCCCTGACTGTTCTCGCTCGCTTTCTATCAGGGCAAAAGCAAAGCGCTCCGATCACGGGCGGATCGAAGCGCTTTCCAGAGAAATTCCGGACAATATCAGGCGCTCGCGGTCCCGGCCGGATCGACGTTGACCCGGCGGCCATCGCGGTCGAACCGCACGCGGCCCTCGACCAGGGCGTAGATGGTGTAGTCGCGACCGAGACCGACATTGGCGCCGGGCTGGAACTTGGTGCCACGCTGACGCAGGATGATGTTGCCGGGAATGACCGCTTCGCTGCCGAATTTTTTCACGCCGAGACGTTTGCTGACGCTGTCGCGCCCGTTCTTGACGGAGCCTTGTCCTTTTTTATGAGCCATTGGGAAAAGTGGAGAGTGGGTGGTGGAGAGGATCGGAAATCAGGCGGCGATGCTCTTTATTTTCAGCCGGGTCAGGCGGCGGCGATGACCGACGGTGCGATGGTAGCCTTTGCGACGCTTGTACTTGTAGGCGATGACTTTCCTGCCTTTTTTCTGTTCAAGGACTTCGGCCACGATCTTGGCGCTGCGGAGCGCGTCGCTGCCGGACTTGAAGTCGTCACCATCGGCGGCGAAAAGGATGTCGGTGAATTCGGCGTTCGTGCCGGCTTCGACGTCGAGCTTCTCGACCTCGATGATGTCGCCTTCGGCGACCCGATATTGTTTGCCGCCAGTTTTGAAAATTGCGTATGCCATGCTGTGAAAAAGGTCGCGTAGGCTGCCACGGAGATCGGAGCTTGGCAAGCGCGAAAAACAGGAGAATTTCCCGCGCTCGCTCGAGAGACCTGAGGCAGGGGCGGACCGACATTGACGGTAGGCAGGCGATCCGGGAAGGTGGCCACCGTGGACTACCTCACCATCACTATCGTGACGCCGGAAGGCGTTTTCCTCGAGAGCGAGGCGAGCCTGGTGGAACTGCCGACGGAGGAGGGCGAGATCGGGATTTATCCCGGCCATGTGCCGCTGGTGGCGGCGATCGGGGCGGGGGAGATGCGGCTGCACGGAAAAGACCAGGTGACGGCCTACGCGCTGGCGGGTGGATTCATGGAGGTGACGCCGCGCCGGGTCCGGTTGCTGACCAGCTTCGCGGGCGGCGAGGAAGTGGAGGATGAGGCGGGCGCGGTGGAGCGGGCGCGCGCGGCGCTGGAAGGGATGGGTTCGCTGAGCGAAGAACAGGTCAAGGCGGAACTGGCGGCTCTGCAAACCCAGTTGCGGCACTTGGCGGAAACGAGCGGCCGGCGGCGCAAAGGATGAATCCATTCACGCCGGCGGATCGGAATGTGGTCCGCTTCATCTGGTTTCGCGTCTTTTTCAATACGCGGTTTTATTATCCGGTGCTGGCGATCCTGTTCCTGGATTACGGGCTGACCATGCGGCAATACGCGCTGCTGAATTTTGTCTGGGCGGCCACGATCGTCGCGCTGGAAGTGCCGTCGGGCGCTCTGGCCGACCTGGTGGGGCGCAAGCGGCTGGTGGTGCTGGCCTCGGTGCTGATGGTGCTGGAAATGCTGATCCTTTGCTTCGCGCCGATGGGTGTGTCGGGCCTGTTGTTTACTCTCTTCCTGCTCAATCGCGTGCTGAGCGGAGCGGCGGAGGCGGCGGCAAGCGGGGCGGATGAGGCGCTGGTTTACGATGCGCTGGAGGCGGAGGGCCGCGCCGGGGAATGGCCGCGCGTGCTGGAGCGGCTGCTGCGGTGGCAGTCGCTGGGTTTCCTGGTGGCGATGATTGCGGGCGGGCTGCTCTATGATCCGGCGCTGGTGACTTCGGCGCTGCGGCTGGTGGGGATGGAGGTGGAGGTGACGAAAGGGATGACGGTGCGCCTGCCGGGAGCGCTGACGTTCGTAATGGCAGTGGGAGCGTTCTTCACGGCCATCGGATTCCGGGAAGTGGCGGCGCACGAGGCAGGTCCGGGGTGGACGACGTGGGCGGCGGTGGGGGAGGCATTCGCGGGCACGTGGGAGGCGGCGAAATGGATCGGCGCTTCCCGGGAGGCGTTGCTGGTGATTCTGGCGGCGGTCTGCTGCGACCATGTGGTGCGGCTTTTTTTGACGGTGGGGTGCGAATATTACCGGCGGATGGCGCTGCGGGAATTTACCCTGGGTTTCATTGGGGCTGGGAGGGGGGGGGTGGGAATTCTGGCGCCGC
>JBGTNO010000234.1:0-4967 GCA_041743065.1 Chthoniobacterales bacterium | reverse complement strand
CCACCCGACCCGCGACCGCCCTCCCCCGCGCGCACCGTCCCGGCAGAACTTCCCCCTCAGGCCGAACCGCATTCAGCCGTGAGCTCAATCAAACGCAGCCACCGCTGCGTCCTGCACGAGACCGCTCTACGTCCGGCGCGATTTCCGCAGGCGTCTAGACGATTCACGAAATAAAGCTGGACCGTCTCCTACATTTGTAGTCACATGCCGCCTGCTTTTGTAAGACTTCCCGCATGAAGACCCCGCCCCGCCTCTCCGCCTCCGAATGGATCGTCGCCCACGTGGTGTGGGATCACCCGGATTCCACCGCCGCTCAGATCGCCGACCACCTCCCCGTGGAAGTCAACTGGAAGCAGAAAACGGTGAACACTTTCCTCTCCCGCCTCGCCGCCAAAGGTGTCATCGGGATCGAACGGCAGGGCAAGACGAACCTCTACTCGCCGCTCCTCGACCGGCAGAAGTGCGTACAGCACGAATCCACTTCATTCTTTCGGCGCGTTCTCGCCGGAGCGGCCGCGCCCATGCTGGCCCATTTCTGTGAATCGGCTCACCTCACAGCGGCGGAAATCGCCGGGCTCCAGGAAATCCTCGACCGCAAGAGCCAAGCCGCCGCCAAAGCTCTGCCCAAACGCCATCGCCCACCCCGCGCCCACACATGAAAACAATCCGTCTCCCCGCTCGCTTCCAAATCTCGCCCGGCCTGTTCGCGGTCGTCTTTTTCGCCTCCGCCTCCCTCGCCATCGCCGTTGACCGCGAGAAGTGGCCAATGGTCGAGGTGGAGAGCGTCTTCATCGCCGCTCCCGCCGCGCTGGTCGAGGAAGCGCTCGGCACCATCCCGCGGAAAGCCGGGTTGAGCACCATCCTTGAGCCCGGCGAATGGAAGCGGGTGCGGGACTTCCTCGTCGAACACCAGGCCCGCATCGTGGCGGAGCCCAGCCTCATCACGAAAAGCGGGCAGCGGGCTCTGGCCGAAAGCGTCCGGGAGTTCCGCTTTCCCTCGAAGCACCTCGAATCGAAAAGCGAGCCCGGTCAATGGATCCCCACGGAATTCGCCACCCGAAACATCGGCGTGACTCTGGAAGTGGAACCGGTCGTCGGGCCGGAGAGCGCTATTGATCTGAATATCGTTCCGCAGATCACGGAGTTTTTCGGTTTCATCGATTACACCGCCGCCAAGGACGGCAAAGCTCCCGGAAAAGACGCTATCGCCAGCCTGCTCACGGCACCGCTGCGGGCGGGCGGGATGTGGCAGCCTGTCTTCGCGACCCGGAAAGTCCAGACCAGCATCATGCTGCGGTCGGGCGAGACGGCCCTCCTCGGCGTGCTGGCCGCGGACAAGGCGACCACGCAAAACGAGATCGAAGCCGACCCGGAAAATACCGCGCAGATCTACGTCTTCGTCACCGCCCGCACCGGCCGGGACCAGCCCTAGCCCGCCGTGCCCGACTTTTCCTCCCTAACCGGCGCCACCGTAAGCGGTTCCCTCGCGGTGGGACTGGTCCTCCTGCTGCGCCCTCCCGTTCGCCGCTGCCTCGGAGCGGGGGCCGCCCACTGGCTGTGGCTCCTCGTCCTGCTGCGGTTCCTCATTCCCGGCCTGCCGGATGCGCCTATCGCGTGGATGCCGGACTGGCCGGAGCCTCATGCCTCCGAGGCGACTCTCACGGCCCGAAGCCACGTCGCCGCCGCTCAGGAGAAAACGCTCGCCGCTCCGCTAGCGCAGTCGGGCCTTCCCCCACCCGCGGCGAGGGACAGTCGGCCGGCTTCTGCGCGGACCTGGCGGGCGCTCGTCTGGGCGGGGGGCTGCGGTGTATTCCTGCTGGTGGCCCTCGCGCAATGCCTGCTCGCCGGGCGTCTCCTGCGGGCGGCCCGCGATATTTCCAGCCATCCGCGCATTCTCCGAGCCTGGCCCGACCTCTGCCCCCGGACGGTGCGCATCCGCGAGAGCGCGGCGCTGAAAACGCCCGCGCTCTGCGGCTGCTGGCGACCCGCCATTCTCCTCCCACCCGGCTGGATCGACGAACTCAGCCCCAAAGAACTGCGCTGCGTCCTGCTGCATGAGACCGGTCATCTGCGGCGAGGCGACCTGCTCTGGCGCTGGCTCTTTCTCCTCGCCCGCATCGTGCACTGGTTCAATCCGCTCATCTGGCTGGCCGATCACGTCGCCCGCCACGACGCCGAAATGGCGTGTGATGAATGGGTGCTCACTCGCGCCGGAGACCTGCCGGCCCGCGCTTACGGCCACACCTTGCTCAAGGCCATCCGCCTCAGCACCGCGCCTCACCCCGCCCTGCCGGGACATGTGGCTATGGCCGAGTCCAGCCGCAGGTTCCGCCGCCGCATCCGGTTTCTCGCCCGCATCCGCCCCCGCGGCCCGGCCGGGATGGCGGCTTCCATCGGGCTCGTTCTGGCCCTCGTCTGGCTGGTCGGTCCCCCCGCCTCCCGCGCCCTCGACCCGGTTGTTCCCCCGGAGGCGAGCCCGGCCATGGAGGAAATCACGCCGCCGCCGTCTTACCCGGCGGCGGAATTCTCCGACCCGGATAACTCCGTCATCGAGATCGAGGCCAAGTTTATCGAGATCACCGACGGCAATCTCGATCGCTTGATTCGAGGCGAGATCTCCGACGGCCTGCGCCTCGCTTCGGTTCTGTCGGAGAAAGAGTTTCACCGTATTCTCGAAGCCATCTCGCACCAAAGCGGCGTCGAGTTGCTCTCCGCCCCGCGGGTCAGCACAAAGTCCGGCCACCGTGCTGTCATCGAGATCATTCGTGAGTTCCGCTATCCCACTTCCTTCCAGCCCGACGAGGACGGCCGGATCACGCCCGCCGAGTTCATCACCCAGAATACGGGCATCACTATCGGGGTTTCCGCCACGGCGGGCCGCGACGGGTGGATTGACCTGACGGTGGAGCCCTCCGTGGTCGAGTTTCTCGGTTTCATCAACTACCTAAGCGGCCGCCGCACCACCTCCGAGGCGGGCCAGGATGCGCTCAACGTTCTGCTCGCGACCAACTCCACAACCGCGCAGGTGCTGAATCAGCCTGTCTTCGACCGGCGGCGCTTCACCACCTCCGTGTCGCTGAGGCCCGGCCAGACGGTCCTGCTCGGGGGTCTCAGCCGGACCGACCAGCAGCAGACCGCGTCGGCTCGCACGCTCTATGAGCGCATCACCGCGCCGCTCTTCGGCAAAGACGCCGCCGCCCCCGGAATCCGGCAGATCGAGCGGCGGCTCTACATTTTTCTCACCGCCCGGCCCGCGCCTGCGGACGACGGCCCCGCCGGCGCATCCGCCCCCTCCCCGCCTCCGGTCCCGGCCAAAACGCCCGCCATGGTTCCAGGCGGGCTTCCTTACGGGACTCCCGTGTCGGGGAAACCCGGCTTCGCCATCAGCCCGCATGCGCCCGAAGCCGGCTACGTCGATCTGCGCGGCTTCGATCCGGGCACGGAAGTGAAGTGCCCCTACTCAGGTAAAATGTTCCTCGTCCCCTGAGACTTCAGACATTGGATCATCGCAGGATGCCAAATGTCACGGCGGAGGCGGTGTAACCTGGCTAAAGCGCCGACTCGAAGAACACCGATAAAATTGCCCACCTGGCTCGGGTCTTTCTATCCGTCGGGACTTCTTTTGATGGATGCGGCGCATTATAACGATCAGATCCAGTCGATCTTAGTTAGAGGCGATCCAAAATGGTAATGTGACCGGAACCGTTAACCGAAATGTCATTCGGCATGACAACCTCTGGGGTCATCCCCTTTCTTCCATGTTCGCTCCGTTTGCCACTGCCGGTATTCCTCGCTTCATCAACCTGCGGATCATGGTTCGCATGGCCGAAACCGCTTGCGCGCTGGAGCGATATCGGTTGGCTCACCATGATTTTCCCGCATCTCTCGCCGAACTTTCTCCGCACTATCCACTCCGGGTTCAGTTGGATGATGAACGATTTGAGCGGAAATTACCGTCTCTCGGCGACGGCGTTCCAACCTCAGAAAAAGAGGCGCAAAGAATGACAAAAAAACGGCCGGTTCGTCTGGGAACGCGAAACGCTGCCGGTTCCCGAAGAGTGAGGCAAGGAGCGCGGACGTCCCGTCCGCTTCCATCTGACTAGAATAAATGGGCGGACAAGATGTCCGCGCTCCTTGAGAGAAGGCAACAGCGCGCTCCCCTCCAAAAGCTGAGCTAGACTAGACAAATCCGGCGACCCACCCCGAGCGGCAGATTCCCGGGTCGGGTGGGCATCCTGCCCGCCGGTTCGGGCGTCTCGCCCGGACCTTCGGAAGATGTGCCGGGCAGGATGCCCGGCACGGCGGGCGGGACGCCCACCCGACCCGGGGATTCGTCGGTTCGCTATCGCTGCCAAGGCTGCGACGGCGCGCTTCCCTCCAACTGACTCACCCGCCGCGGCGGCGGCGCTTCAGGTGGAGCTGGGCCATGGAACGCAGCAGGGCGCTTTGCACGGCGGCTACTTCTTCGTCGTTCAGGCCTTCTTCGCTCATCGCCTGCTCGGCGCGGGCAATGGCCGCTTCGGCGGCGGCTTCATCAATGGCCGATTCCTCGGTCGCGCCGTCGGTCAGGACGGTCACTTTGGTTTGCGTGATCTCGACGAAGCCCTCGCCAACGGCCAGCCAGGTGTCGCGGCCGTTCTTGGTCACGCGCAGTTCGCCGGGCTTGATCTGGGTGACGAGCGGGATGTGGTTGGGCAGGATGCCTAGTTCGCCGTCCACGCCGGGTAGCACGACCATGTCGATGTCGTCGGAAAAGGCTTTCTCTTCCGGGGTGACGATTTCGAGTTTCATCATAATGCTAGTGAGTCGGCGCGTGTTGAAAAACCTGTCATCCTGAGCGGAGCGAAAGGTCTCTGACTATTTGTCCGAAGATTGTTGCGGAAATATCTAGAGATCTTTCTGTGCTCGAGATGACACGTTCGTTTCTCGTTTTCTCGTTCCCAAGTTTCGTTTCTCGTTCCCAAGTT
>JBGTNO010000233.1:0-5172 GCA_041743065.1 Chthoniobacterales bacterium | reverse complement strand
GGCGTTCGGGCGCGCGTTGAGGTAATCCTGCAGCTCAGCGGAACTTATGCCCAATAACTGGCGGCTGGAAAACTGCGCGACGAAGGGATCGAGATCGCAGCGCATATTGGTGAGCCGGACGGCGCTGCGATCGCCGTTGAGCACGGCGGTCTCGAGGTCGCGCAAATAGGTGGCGTAAAACTCTGAGACCGTGCAGGCACGCTGGAGCGGATGCGCGGTGGCGTAGAAGCGGACGGCATCGAGCAGATGGGCCGGTCCGCCGAGAATGCCGATGGCTTCGGCAAGCTGGCGGGCGGCCTGATCGACGGCAAGACCAGTGGGGACGAGAACTTCGCGGGCGGCGATGTAGAGGCGGGCTTCGCGGGCGGTGATCTCGGCGGCTTCGGTCTGGCCGTTGATGACCTGGACGAGCCGGCGCTCGACTTCGGCGGTGACGGCTTCGAGATCCCGGCCGGTGACGCGCTGGCGGCCGGTCTCGAGGCCGCTGATGCTGGCGCAATACCGGCCGTCGGCGAAACGAGTGATGGGAACGGCGAAGGTGCCGACTTTGACGAGGCGTATGGTGCTGGATCTTACCATGTCCGCGGGGACTGGGGCGGAGTGTGTGATTAGTAGTGACATGGGTCAAGCGCGGGGCGTGCACGATGTGTCAGCATGACAGTCGAGCGGGCTGACTCCGCGAGCGCGGTCTCCGTGGAGGTAGGTCATGGTGGTCTGGAGGCTGGTGTGGCCAAGCAGCCGCTGGATGGTGGCGGGATCGTTCCCCGCTTGCATGGCGTGAGTGGCGAAGCCGTGGCGGAAGGTATGCGGGGTGAGCCGGGTGGCGACGCCAGCGGCCCGTCGGGAAAGGCGGACGGCCTTTCCGACCGCCTCGGGGGTGGTGTGCCAGCGGTGACCGCGACGAATTTGGGTGGAGGGAAAGAGATACTGCCAGCCCAGCTCGCGTGGCGCGGAGGGATATTTGCGGCTGAGGCGGCCGGGAAGCTCTACGAAGCCGGCTCCGTCAGCGAGGTCCCGCTCGTGGAGGGCGGAGCGCCAGGCTATCTGCCGGTGCAGAGCGGGTGCCAGCGCGGCCGGAAGAAGGGTGAGTCGATCCTTGTCGCCCTTGCCGGAATGAACGCGGATAGTCGCGTGGCTGAAGTCGATATCCTGAACGCGCAGATGACAGCACTCCTCGACCCGGACGCCGGAGCCATACATAACGAGGGCCATGAGCCGCGCCTGCCCGCGCATCCCAGAGATTACTCGCCCGATCTCTTCTCGACTGGGGATGACTTTGAGTCGATCGGGGGTCTTCGGCGCGGGCGGAAGATCGAGAGCGCCGGGCTCGATCTGGAGAATGTGCTTGAAAGCGAAGATAACTGCGCAGAGGGCCTGCTTTCTCGATGTGGAGGAGTAGCGATCCTGTCTGAGATGATGGATGTAATCGGAGATGTCGCGGTCACGCCACTGAGAAGCAGGTTTGCCAGTGAAGGAATGGAAGTTCTTGAGCCAGAAAGTGTATCGCTCGACGGTGTTGGGCCTGAGTGACCGCTCTCCCGCGACGCGGCGAAAGCGAGAGAGCAATCCGTCACTCATTATTATTCAAACTTAGTTGGTCCATTCTTCTGTTAGGGCGCTTCTCTTCGTCCGGCGTCTGTGAAGAAGCAAAAGCCACCCCCGCCGCCCGCTGGCGCAATTTCGCGCGCTCCATCCGCTTTCCGAGCCGTCTCTTTTGCCGCGCCTCTTCACCTTCGCTGCATCCTTCACAAAAGTGATACGGCGCATTCCCATAGTCCATGCACTCACCTTCCTGCCACGAGTGGTAGATTTCACCGCACACGCAGCACTTTTCCACCGCGTCGGAGACCTGCCGATATTGGTTTCCGAGCCACCAAACCACCGTCCACGCTTGGTCGGGAGTCAGCTTCGGGATGTGGCTCGGCTCAATCAGGCAATCGGCCGGGCCGGTTCCTTGGAGCAGGGCATAAAGCTCTTTCACCATCTCAAGGTCTTTGTCGTTTTCTTCACTCATAGGATGTTTGGCTTTCAGCGTTGGGTTACGAACTCCGCCCACCCCGCAGAACTCTGCGAGCGACGGTTAAAGCGCCCTAACCAGGCGCGGAGCGAACAGGTGCCGCGTTCACGGTTTCAGTGTTGGCGGTCGTCATTGGCGCGGCTCCTGTCGCTCAGCTTCATCGTAGAGCCCGCGTTTCGTTACGCGGTGCTTTCTGACCCTGCATCTCGTTGAGCATACCTTGGCGGGACGCCCTCCAGAGCCGCTTGTCTCGTCCGTGAAAACTATCCCGCAAACCTCGCACCTGCTGCGGCAGTGACCACTGGTGCCGCATTTGGGGCAGTCGGATAACTCGGTTGCCGAAGCCTCGAAATTATTCCCGCACCACCTGCAATGGAAACGAGCCCGCGTTTCGTTACTCACCCGGAAATCTGCGAACGACCAAGAGGAGCCAACGCTGACCGCGTTGGATTCGGATTTGCAAGCGGCGGTTTCTGGCGCGGTCATGCTTCTTTTGCCTCCCGGATCAGATCGGGCTGGGCGAAATCGATGATGCGGGCCTTGCGCTTCGCTGGCGGGATGATGCCGCGGGCGGCGATCTTCGTGTTGGCATCGGAGACGGAATAGAACTTCATTTTCTGCGATTGCTCGGAGAGCTTCACCCGCAGCTTGGTGAAGAGGCTTTTGACGGTGCTCGGTTCGTAGCCCCACTGCCGGCCAAACCATTCCGCAGGCTGCCAGTCCAGGCCGGACGCGATCTCGGTCGGGGAGATCGCCTCGAGACGCGCGGCGACCTGGCGCGCGATTTCTTCGCGGACCATTTCGGGCGGGATCTCTAGCTGGACGGTGAGGGGAGGCATGGTTTTACCGCGGAGACGCGGAGGCGCGGAGATCTTGGGTGCAAAGATTCATGGAGCGAATCCCGACACGCGCTCGCGGACCTGGGCGAGGATGATGGCGAAATCTAGGTGGCCGGGCTCGCGGCACTCGAGGCGCAGCCGCTCGCCGCTGACAATGCCGAAGTCGCTGGCGCGCAGCAGGGTGAGCAATACGCGGATGTCTTCGCCGCAGACGTCCTTGTAGAGCCTCCAAATCTCGCTGCCGAAGATGCCGGCGCTATCGAGGCTGTGGAAATAGCCGATTGGCCCGAGGATGTGGGCTGGGTCGATCACCCGCGCGCGCTGCGCGATCTCTACGATGACGCTTAGCGCGCCGGGATTGCCTTCGCTAAGCTTCGCCGCGATGTCGACACCGGAGTCATGCAGCTCGATCCGCTCGTGGGTGCGGTGGCCGCTCATGATCCGAACTCCAGTTGCAGCGCCTGGCGGCCGCGCAGCGCGGGCTGCTTGCGGCCGGGGAGCTGTTTGGGTTTCGCCGCCGGCAGTTGCTTTTTCTCGACCGGGCGGACGTCGCTGACAACGCCCTCTTTGCTCTTCGTGATCCACTTCGCGCCACGGGGAATCTTGTCGATCGACACTTTTGTCGAATAGATCCGTAGCGACTCGTCATCAGGATAGAGCAGCTCGATCTCTGGCTTTGGATCGTAGAGATCGGCGCGCACCGGGACGGCGTCCTCGAGGAGTGTCATTAGCGCCGCGACGCCGCGATTGTGCGGAATGACGTATTGGTGGAAGCCGATGCGGAGAATGAACTTGGGCATCTTCATGCCGCCTCCTTTGCAGACGCCGTCGTGGAAACCCAATACCATGTGCCATCCGGCCGACGCCGTGGTTCGGCGCCTGGCTCCGGAGGCAGCAGGGTTTTCGTCCGCTGGTTCCAGCATCCCGCGCAGCCTGAATACAGGCACCATCCCAGCTCTGGATTCCCGGTGCAGTAGTGGCCCGCTTTGTATCCGCTGAACTGCGGGTTGAACGAGTGCCCCTGATATCCCTGCCACTCAATCTCTTCCAACCTCTGTGTCTCTGTGTCTCGGCGGTTCACTTTTCCTCCTTTCCAGGCGCGTGGACTTCGGGGTTGCCGGGGGCGAAGTTATGCAGGAGGCACGCTCGTTTCATCGCGTCGGGGTAGCAGTAGAATCCGCCGCCGATGAGGAGCTCGAAGACAAAGGCCTGCAACTCGCGCTCGGTGTGGAGCTGCCGGGCTGCTTTCTTGAGTTCGGCGTATTTCTGCTTTCCATCCAGGCCGCGCTGTTTGCAGACGGCGGCGGCGGCGGCGGAGTGCATGTAGTGATCAGCCACGGTCTGCGCGACCCATTCCCAGAGCAACTTCGGGCTGACGTTATGGCCGGCCTCCATCCGGCGCCGCAGTTCGGCGATGTGTTTGGCCCGCTGTTCGTTCTCCTTCTTGCGCCTGGCCTTCTTGCGGTTTTCTTCGGCAGCGTAGGGGCTCGCGGTGGAGCGGGTCTGCTTGATGCCGTTTCTTTTTGCGGCTTCGTGGGCTTCGGTCTTCGGCCAGAGGATGACCGGCTCTCCGAGCTGGGTGCGGCCCAGGATGCGGCTGATCGCCTTGCCGTGTTTGCCGGCCAGCGTTTTCCATGTCTGGTAGTTTGCCCAGGATTCGTACACGACTTCCTCTGGCTTCACATAGCCGGCCGCGGCGGCGATGCTGTCGCCGTGACTGTAGGGGAATACTTTTTTGTTCTCGGCGTCGGATAAAACCAGGTCTCCGGAGGCAAGGAACTGGTTTTTCCACAGGATGTATTTGGCGTCCCGCTCGGCTTCTTCTTCGGCGTTCGAGACGATCATTTTCGTGTCGCGAAAGGAAACGACGCCGCCATCGGTATCGTCGTGGCGGGCGGGCTTGAGGATGCGGGCGGTGACGCGCTCAGCGAGATCGGGCCGGGACTCGAGCCTGGTAATCAGTCCTGCGTGGCTGGCGGGGAGACGGCCTTCGAGGGCGGCGGTCTTCGCTTTCTCGGGGAGCTTGAGTAGTTTGAGGCGCTCGTAGATGAGGGACTTGGATTTGCTGACTTTGGCGCTGAGCTTGGCGACGGCGGCGGTGTCGGTGAGGCCGTCGGACCGGTAGCAATCGAGGAGCTGCTCGTATTTGGTGGCTTCATCGATGGGGTTGAGATCCTCGCGCTGGAGATTCTCGACGGCCTGCATCTCGATGGCCTCTTCGTCGCTGCGCTGGCTGACCATACAGGGAACGCTGGCCAGGCACGCGGCGATAGCGGCGCGCCAGCGGCGCTCGCCGGCGATGATCTCGAAGCGGCC
>JBGTNO010000232.1:0-24544 GCA_041743065.1 Chthoniobacterales bacterium | reverse complement strand
CGGCCGCCTCGATCCGGGCGATGACCGCATCGGGCGATTGGCCGAGAGCCGGGGCCGCCGCCCGTTGGCTTTCCCTAACATGGGCGCGTTCGATTTCTTCGAGAGTCGGCATGAGGTAACCTTCATAGCGGGTGCGAACACAGCGTCAATCGGAAATGGCGGCAGGGCGATTGCCTTTGAGACCATCCCCTCGAATCCAAGCGCGCAGACAACCTCCGCGATTTCTTCACCCTCCCCCGCTGTCCGCATCTCCGACTCCCTGAGTATTCAGAGCAGTCTCTGGTATTGGTAACAAAAATGGATGATTGCCAATTTTGCCGGGCGAAACATGTTCCGTATCGCGAGGGTGGTTTCGTTTCAACGGCGACGTTTCCGCTCCCGCATTTCACCTCACCTCCACTTAAATCCTCCGCCCCTGGAACTATGAAAACTAAAAAACTCTGCCTCCACACCCTCCTGTCTCTCCTGGCACTTCTGTGTATCTGCCTTCCGTCTTCTCGCGCCCTCGCGGCGGGGCCGGAAAAATTCTATGGTATGGTGGTTCCCTTCGATACCAACATCGCCACTGCGGATCAGTTTCTCGACGATGTCGGGGTGAAAACGTGCCGCCTCTGGGCCGACTATAGCTACGCCAGTCGCTCCAACACGACCAACAACGGACGCAAGGTCTTCGATCAGGCCCGGTCGCTCAAGGCTCGCGGATACACCGTGATCCTGCTGGTTCACAACCGAAACAACGACACCTATGCCAACGTGAAGGCATTCTACGACTGGGCCCGGGACTATCGGGGACCCAGCGGCACCGACCTTCCGATGAAGGACGTGGTGGACTACTGGGAAGTGGTGAACGAACTGAACATCGGTCAGTATTGGAACAGCTCGAACACTCCCGCCCAGTATGTGAACAACATTCTGAAGGCCGCCTGGGATTCGCTGAGTCCCGCGGGCGAGAAGGTGATCGGGGGTTCCTTCACCGCTTTGCAGAAGCAAACTACCGGCAATACCACTTGGGCCGACTCGGTAGGGGAAGCCGATGTGGCGCAGGCCTATGTGAATGCGGGCTACCTGAACTATTGCCACTATGCCGGCCTCCATCCCTACACCGATGGAGTGACGCGGATGCAGAATGTCATCAACGCGCACAAGAGCATCTACGGGAGCAAGCCGATCATCATCACCGAATGGAACTTCCATACCCAGTCCGACGAGAACAAGCAGCGGGACTGGCTGAATCAGGTCCGACCTTTCGTGAAGAACAACGTGGAGATCGCCTGCTTTTACCGGTTCACCGTAACGGACAACTACTACGGCATCACCGACTACGCCCCCAATTCGTCCTATGTTGCCGTGGCGCCCTTCTACGCAATGTACAAGAACTGGCCGAAAGGAGGCACCGCGCTTCCCGTCGGGGTCTGGGTGCGCCTGCAAAACGAGTGGAGCGGCAACTATCTGCGCGCCACGGGCAGTCAGACCACTGGCGGTCCGGTCAATCACGAGGCGATCCAATCGACGTGGACCAGCCCGCAGTGGATGATCGAGGATGCGGGCGGCGGCTACTATCGGCTGAAAAACCAATGGAGCGGCCTCTATCTCCGCGCGCAGGGCGACCAGACCCTCGGCGGGGTAGTCAATCACGAGGCGATTCAGCCCACCTGGAGCACGCCGAAGTGGACCATGGAGCTAATCTCCGGCAATCAATACCGTCTCAACAACCTCTGGAGCGGGCTGTATCTGCGGGCCAAGTCCGATGGCACCGTGGAACATGCCACCAGCCAGCCGGAATGGGTCAGTCCTCGGTGGAACATCGAGATTGTGCAGTAGGATATTCGCTTCTTCCCTTCAATGCGCATTAGAGCCGGATGGCTGCTCGCTCCCGGAGCGATCGCATGTCTTTTCGCGCTGTGGCGATTGAGCGATACCCCCCACGAGTCGAGCCGTCCTGCTCGATCCACCTTTCGCGTTGATATGGAAGACGCCAGGGCGAGCGCCCCGGCGTCTTTCGAGGCGCGGGCTGTCGTCAGGGAGGGAGATCCGCTGCGGCGAGAATTGGATCGGATACTCGGGGACCCGAGCGGGGCAACCCGAACTTCCCGGTTGCTTCGGTGGATGGAGAAACTTCAGCCCGAAGATTTCGAGCGTTTCGTGAGGCGGTTTATCGAAATGGAAAACGCCGGGGAAAACTTGGTCGAGTTGCGTAGTTTCGTGACGGCTTGGGTGATCGCCGATGGCCAGGGTGCCATGGAGAGCCTGGGGCAGATTCGGGCCCGCGATCGGGAGCCTGCGGTCGAATCGGTCTTCCCCATGGCATTTGGAACGTGGGCAAAAGCTCAGCCCGCGTCCGCCGCCACCTGGCTTTCCTCACAAGCGCCCGATCCGACCGCGTTTCAACTTCTCTCGACCCTCGCTCCGGAGATGCGGCAGGTCGGTCGAGAGGCTGCCGCGAGCTGGGTTCGGACAATCGACGATTTCGACTTTCGTTCCGAAAGTATCGCGATGCTCGCGGTGGAGTTCGGCCAATCCGATCCCCGCGCCGCGGCGAATTGGATTTCGAGTTTCCGGATGGAGGACGAAGGGCGGACTGCGGCGGCGGCGCTCGCGCGCCAGTGGGTTCGATCGGATGGCCCCTCCGCCCTGCGTTGGATTCGGGGACTTCCTCCTGGAGATATCCGGCATCAAGCCTTGGAGGCCGCGGCCACGGCATGGACACAGATCGATCCCCTGGCGGCCAGCGAGTGGCTCGAGGGCAATCGAGGCGATCGGTCTCTGGAGCCCGCGGTGCTAGCTTTCGCCAGAGTTGCCGCCAGCTTCGATCCTGCCGGGGCCATGGAGTGGGTGGAGACGCTGCAAGACGATCAGCTTCGTCAAATCGGTATGCGGGCGGTGTGGCCGAAGTGGCGGGAAGCGCATCCGGCGGAAGCGGCCAGATGGCTGGGAACGACCCCGATGTCTCCAGTGCTGGCGCAGGAGTTTTCTCCCGGAACCTTAGGGAAGCGCTGACTAGAGCCCGCCCCATATTCCGTGCGGGGCATCGGCCAGGGGAATGGAAGCGGAGCGCTCCAGAGGTGGGTTCGGCTGGACTCGGTTTTCAGTCAAACTCTCAGTCCGGCGGCCGGGCAAATCCGGGCAAATCCGGGATTGCCATTTTCGAAGGCGGCTCGTTAGCCTGCGACGGATGATTAAGTGGTCGATTTCTCTCGCTGCCGGTTGTGCTGTCGCTCTCTTTGCCAGTTGTGAACGGCATGGTCCGGAGGTGCTGGACAAGCTGCCCGGCCATCCCGCGGAGCATGGGGAGGAACACGAACCCGTGGCGGGCGAGAAGCATGCGGATGATCATGAGGGCGCCGCGATGAGCGAGCACGCCGCGGCGGATCACGCAGCGCCGCCGAGCGCGACGGAGGCGAAAACGCCGCCGAAGTATTTCAACGACTGAGGCGCGACCGAACGCATTTGCGGTGACGGAGCCCCCCTACGAACGCGACGTCACCTGGCGGACGCGCTATCGCGCCTTCTACTATGCGGGACGCGGGATCGTGACGCTGCTGGCGACGCAGTGGAATGCGCGGATCCATCTGCTGGCGACCATCAGCGTGGTTGGATTCGGGTTTTTCTGCGGACTGCGGAGGAGCGAGTGGTGCGCGGTGATTCTGGCCTGCGCGCTGGTGTGGGTGGCGGAGGCGCTGAATACGGCGATCGAGTTCGTGGTGGATCTGGTTTCGCCGCGGCGGCAACGGCTGGCGGGTCAGGCGAAGGATCTGGCGGCGGGGGCGGTGTTGCTGGCAAGTCTGGCGGCGGTGGCGATCGGGCTGGTGGTCTTTTTGCCGCGGCTGGTGAACCTGTGACCGGAACGCGGTCGCCAGCTGCGGAACCCACCTCTGGAGCGCTTCGCTTCCATCTTTTTCGCCATCTAATTTCAAAGGACCCCACCTGACCTTCGGTTTATCCCCCGTCAATACACTCTGAGAACTTTTCCTCCTCTGCGTCTCCGTGTCTCGGTGGTTTCTCCTCAATCCAGCTCGAACATGATGGTCACGCTGTAGTGGCCGCCGCTGCCGAGGCCGCGCGGGAGGGGGTCAACCTGATTGACGCGGTCGATGGCGGACTGGACGGAGCCGTCCATGACGGGATTGCCGGAGGGACGGGTAATCGACGCGCTGGTGATGCGGCCGTCGCCGTTAATAGTAATGCGGACGCCGGTGGCGAAATGGGCGGATGTTTTCTCGATGGAGGTGGGTTGGGCCCAGCGCGCGTAGAAACGGTCGTGCAGCATGGCGTGGTACCAGCCAAAATCACTGGCGGCAGCTCCACCGCCGGCCTGGCCACCGGGCTTGGCGGCTTCGCCACCGGGGCCGCTCGCGGCGGTGCCGGATTTGGCGGCGTTGAATTCTTCTTTGAGCGGGTCCGGCGTGGCGGCGGGTTTCGGCGTGGCCTCGGGGGTCGCTTTCGGTTTAGGCTTCGGCGTGGCTTCGGGGGTGGAGTTGGGAGTCGCTTTCGGAGTGGGCTTGGGCGTGGGTTTCTCCTCTTCCGGGGTCGGCTTCGGTTTGGGCTTTGGCTTGGGAGTGGGTTCAGGTGTTTCTTCGGGAGTGGGTTTTGGAGTGGGTTTGGGCGTTGGCTTGGGCGTTGGCTTGGGGGTGGGTTTGGGAATTGGGGTCGGGGTCGGAAGGGCGATCTGGCTGGGCACCTCGGTCAGCGGCTTCACTTGGCGGACTTTATCGAGCACGTCTTCCGCACGCGGCGGTTGCTCTTTCGTTTCGTCAGGGCGGGTGACGGTTGCCGCTTCGTTCGTCCGCTCCGCTTCTGCATGGGCCAGGGCCTGGGCGTCGAGCCACATCACATCTTCGGGAGGCTTCGGTTTGCCGGTGAGGCTCACGATGGCAAACACGATGAGGAAGACGACGTGCAGGACGGTGACCAGCACGATGATTTTCTTGAAACGCGCGCCTGGGGGATCGTGCTCGGCGTGATCCGGGTGCCAATCTTCCGGCGGCTCTTCCATCCTACTCCTCGGGGTTGGTGACGACGCCGACCTTGGTGATCTTCGCGCGCTGGAGCCGGTCCATCATGGTGACGAGCGTTTGCACGGGCAGGTCGCGATGGGCTCGCACGACCACGGCGGTATTCGGTCCGCCCTCGCGCAGGGCAGCCAGGCGGGTGTCGAGCGCCTCGGCGGTGACCGGCTCCCCATTGAACTCGATCGCCTCGTCGCGGTTGATCGAGATGATCCGCACGTCATCGGGATCGACGGCGCCGGCGGCGGCCTGGCTCGATGGCAGGGTGAGATCGACGCTGTTTTCCATGAGCGGCGTGGTGATCATGAAAATGATCAGCAGCACGAAGGCGAGATCGAGCAACGGGGTGACGTTCAGCTCGCTCAGCGTGCTCAGCGTGGGGCGATCGGAGAAACGGCGCATGAAAATCAGCCGCGCGCCGGGCGGGTGAGGGCGGCGAAACGGCTGCCGTGATCGACGTAGCGATGCTCGCAGGCGGAGGCCAGTTCGGCGGCAAAGTTATCCATGCCCACCGTCATCGCGCGGATACTGGTGACGAGAAAGTTGTAGCCGAACATGGCGGGAATGGCCACGAGCAGTCCGGTCACGGTCGTCACCAGCGCGGCGGAAACCCCGGGGGCCATCGCGGCCAGATTGGCGGACCCGGCGGCGGCCACGTCGCCAAAGGTATCCATGACGCCCCAGACGGTGCCCAGCAGCCCCAGAAACGGCGCGCCGCTCACCGCCGTCGCCAGCAGGATCATCTGCGCCTCCAGCTTGAGGGCATTTTCGCCGACAGCGCGTTCCATGGCCGTCTGCACGACGCGCATCTGGGCCGGAGAGATGGGGGGCGCGTCCTCCAGCCGGGCGCGAAAGGTCTCATCGACCTCGGCCGAACCCAGCAGCTGGTAGGTGAGTTCCCGGCAGCCCGCTTTATAGACCTGAAAAACGGGGGAACCTTCGTAGCGCTCCCGCTCTTCATACAGGCGCAGCGGCGCGCGGTGGGTTCGGAAGCGGGACAAAAACTCAAGACCCTGCTGTTTCGCCTGCTGGATCACGCGGATCTTCGTGAGCATGACAGACCAGGAGAAAATCGATCCGATGAAGAGGAAGACCAGGATGATCTTGCCCGGCAGGGTGGCTTGCTCTAGCGCATAGACCATCCCGCCGGCGGCGATCGTAAATGAGGGGCAAACAAGAGATGTCATGCGAAAGCGATGTGCGTAGTGTTAGATGCAATTCGGTCCAACGCAATTTCTGTCTCATGCCTTGCTTCATTCTTCCTGCCCTGCTCGCCTTTTCGCTGCTCGGCACGCCCCTCGCGACGCGGGCGGCGGATAATCCTTACGATGTCTTCGCGCGCGTGATCGCGCCCTATGCGGCGCTGCTGGCGGGCGATTCGACCAGCAATGGCTTCACGGCGGATCTGGAGCTGGTGGCGGCGAGTCATGTGGACGCGCGTTTTCAGGGCGTGACGCTGGCGGTGGCGCTGCGGATGCCGGACGGTCTGCGGATCACCGCGCGCACCCGGGACGATGAAGCTTCGCTGGTCCGCCAGGGGCAGACGTTCTTCGCCGCTCCCGCCGGACCGGCGCGGGAGATTCTAAAGGAACTCGCGCCCGGCGTGCTCTCCTACACTGGAGATATCCGGACGAAGATTCCCGACTTCAAGCTGCCTTTCCCGCCGCGGCAACTGGCTTTTCTGCCCGCCCTTTTTCAGGTCAAGGATCAGGGATCGCAGGAGGTGGACGGGGCGGATTGCCGGGTGCTGGATGTGCAACTGACGCCCGCTCTGGCGCAGGGTGAGGCTGGCCAGTGGCATGCGCGGATCTGGGTCGCCAGCAGCGACTACCGGCTGGTGCGGATCGAGGCGCTGGGAAGCAAAGAAACGCAGGTGACGGTGGCGGTGAAAGACATGCGGCTGACGCGCAAATTTCCGATCGGGACATTCGACCGGCCAGAGAGTGGCGAGGTGCTGGAGCTGACGCCGGCGCAGATCGAGCAGATTTTCAACGCGCTGCGGGGCCAGATGCGGCTCTAAAATTAAACCACGGAGACCCGGAGGACTGAGAAGTAAGCCTTAGCGAGTGGGACTCTCGCTCGATGAGTTCACGCGATCATCTTCGTCTTCCAGCAACTGACGCCGCACGGGTTCCTGGCCGCCGGTTTTTTCTGGAAGAACCGGGCCGCCGAATAGCTTCGAGAAAACCCGCTTCGACACGCTCTTGCCCTCTTCCTCCTCCCGCACCTCGCTCATGGCTTCGGCTTTGGCCTTTTCCCAGGGCGCGGCGAAGCCGGGAACGTGCACCAGCAATTGCTTCTCAGCGCGGGCGAACACTTCCAGATCCCGCTGGGCACGACGATCGGGCATCTCATTATAGGAGGACACCTTTACGCGCAGGTTTTCGTTTTCCTTTTCGAGCTTCGCTTTGTCGGCCTTGAGCTGCTTCATCACGTCGGCCTCCAGCTCCAGCTTGTCGCTCAGATGCCGCCGATAGCGTTTCAACTCGCCCTTGGTGGACCACAGCCGGAAGAGAAGAAAACCAGCGAGGAGCAAACCAAGGCCAAGGCCCCAGACGAAAGGGTAAGTTAGAAATTCTGTATCCATGAGCAGAGCCTACTCTGCCACGAACTCCGCGGGAACAAAGGCGAAAAGCGAAGGGCACGGAGCGCGGACATCCTGTCCGCTTCGTGGATCCAATCAGATTTTGGAAGCGGACGGGACGTCCGCGCTCCTTGGGGCGCTCCTTGGGGTTGACGGCTGCGAAAGGGCCTGCGTAGGTTGACGCCCGCATCCCGTCAAGACGGCGCACAGCTACACTACTTTTTAAGAATATGATCAAAATCGGAATCAACGGCTTCGGCCGGATTGGGCGGCTCGTTTTCCGGGCTCTGTGTGACCAGGGCCTGCTGGGCAAGGAAATCGACGTGGTGGCGGTCAACGACCTCGTCCCGGCCAGCAACCTCGCCTACCTCGTGAAATATGACTCCACCCAGGGGCGTTTCCCGGGAGAAGTCTCCACGGAAGCCGACGACACGCTCATCGTGGACGGCCACAAAATCAAGACCCTCGCCGTGCGCGAAGGGCCGGCGGCTTTGCCCTGGGGCGAGCTGGGGGTGGATTACGTGATCGAGTCCACCGGCCTCTTCACGGAAAGCGCGAAGGCCAAGGGTCACCTCGAGGCCGGCGCTAAGAAAGTCATCATCTCGGCTCCGGCCAAGGGCGAGGACCTCACCGTCGTCATGGGCGTGAATCACGAGAAATACGACGCGGCCAGTCACCACATCATCTCGAACGCGAGCTGCACGACCAACTGTCTGGCCCCCGTCGTTCACGTGCTGCTGAAGGAAGGCTTCGGCGTCGCCGAGGGTCTCATGACCACCGTGCACAGCTACACCGCCACTCAGAAAACGGTGGATGGTCCTTCGATGAAGGATTGGAAAGGCGGCCGCTCGGCCGCGATCAACATCATCCCGTCCACCACCGGCGCGGCCAAGGCGGTGGGCTTGGCCATTCCCGAAGTCGCGGGCAAACTGACCGGTATGTCGTTCCGAGTGCCGACGCCGACCGTCAGCGTGGTCGATCTCACCGTGAAGACGGAGAAGTCCACTTCCTACGAGGAGATCAGCGCCGCGATGAAGAACGCGAGCGAGACTTATTTGAAAAATATTCTCGGCTACACCACCGACGAGGTCGTTTCGAGTGACTTCATCCACGACCCGCTCTCGAGCATCTTCGACGCGGGTTCGGGCATCGGCTTGAACGACAAATTCTTCAAGCTGATCTCGTGGTATGACAACGAATGGGGCTACTCCAATCGGTGCGTCGATCTGCTCCGCTACATCGCCAGCAAGTAAATCGGTCTGCCACGGCAAACTCAAGGAGCGCGGCCATCCTGTCCGTTTCCAAAAATCTGACCTAAATCATGGCCAAACTCTCCGTCCGCGACCTCGAGGTGAAAGGCAAGCGCGTGCTGGTCCGCGTCGATTTCAATGTGCCCGTTGATCAGCGGAATGGGAAGACCGTCATCATCGACGACACCCGCATCCGGGAGAGCCTGCCGACGATCGAGCTCCTGCGGGAAAAAGGTGCGCGCGTGATTCTGATGGCGCATTTCGGGCGGCCCAAGGGTAAGGCCAACGAGCAATACTCGCTCCGTCCGATCGGTGTGCACCTGCACGACCTGATCGGACATCCGGTGGTCTTCAGCCCGCACACGGTTGGTTTGGACGCCGATGCGATCATCAAGTCACTGCACGATGGCGATGTCGCTCTGCTGGAAAACGTCCGCTTCAACGCGGGCGAAGAGGCGAACGATCCGGAGTTCGCCCAATCGCTGGCCGCGCTCGGCGATATTTTCGTGAACGACGCCTTCGGAGCCGCGCATCGCGCCCACGCCTCCACGGCGGGCATCACGCGATTCGTCGGGCAATCCGCCATGGGCCTGCTCATGGAGAAAGAACTCCAATATCTGATCGAGGAGCTGAGGGAACCGAAGCGCCCGTTCGTGGTGATCCTCGGCGGCGCCAAAGTCTCCAGCAAGATCACCGTGATCAAGTCACTCATGGAAAAAGCCGACACCATTTTGATCGGCGGTGCGATGGCCTACACCTTTTTCAAGGCGCAGGGCCTCGAAACCGGCGACAGCCTCGTCGAGCCGGATAAAGTCGATCTGGCGCGGGAAATCATGGAACTGGCGCAAGCCAAAGGCGTGAAGTTCGTCCTGCCCACCGACACGCTCGAAGCGAAAGAGATCCAGCCCGGCGCCGAAACCCGCAACACCCCGCCGCTGACCCCCGCGCAAGGCATCACCCCCGGCTGGGAAGGCGTCGATATCGGCACGGAAACGATTAAGATTTACGAGGAGGAGATCGGCAACGCGGGCACGGTCCTCTGGAACGGTCCGACCGGCATTTTCGAGATCGCCGATTTCTCCGCCGGCACGAAAGCTGTCGCCAAAAAGATCGCCGAGACCGATTGCGTGAGCATCGTCGGCGGCGGCGATTCCGTCACGGCGGTGAAGCAGTTCGGCTACGCTGACCAGATGACCTTCATCTCCACGGGCGGCGGCGCCTCCCTTGAATTGCTCGAAGGAAAAGAGCTGCCCGGCGTTGCCCAGCTCACCGATTCAGAGTAACTCCGCGTAATTCCGCTCATCTGTCCAAAAATCCCATGCGCAAACCGATCATCGCCGCCAACTGGAAAATGCACATGACTTCGAGCGAAGCGGAGTCGTTCCTCGACACTTTTCTTCAGGAGGTGAAAGACGAGCAAGGCGTGGAAATCGTGCTCGTGCCACCGTTCACCACCATCCCGAAAGTGAGCGAACGGCTGACCGACGTGCAAAACGTGAAGCTGGGCGCGCAGAACATGCACTCCGAGCGCAGCGGCGCCTTCACCGGCGAGATCAGCGCTCCCATGTTGCGGGAGCTCTATGTTCGCTACGTCGTGCTCGGCCACAGCGAGCGCCGCGGCCTTTTCGGCGAGACCGACGCGATCGTCAACGCCAAGCTGAAAGCCGCGCTGGAAGAAGCGCTCAAACCCATTCTCTGCATCGGCGAAACGCTGAAGCAGCGCGACGCGGGCGAAGTCGAGAACGTGCTCGAAACCCAACTGCGCGGCTCCCTCGCCGGCGTGGAAGCCAAGTCCTTCGCCGACATCGTCATCGCCTACGAACCGGTCTGGGCCATCGGCACCGGTCGCACGGCCTCCAAGGAACAGGCCCAGGAAGCGCACGCGTTTATCCGCCAAACCCTGGCGACCCTGACCGATCAATCCACCGCCGACAAAGTCCGCATCCAATACGGCGGCAGCGTCAAACCCGCCAACGCCGCCGAGTTAATGGCTCAGCCCGACATCGACGGAGCCCTCGTCGGCGGAGCCGGTCTCGATCCCCGTTCCTTCAGCGAGATCGTGAAAGCCGCCAGCGGAGAATAGTTCGTGAACGTAAGTCAGATTTTAAATCTGACCGGGCGAGCGCGGCGAGGCGGCCGGTCCCACCCGGCAGATTACAAATCTGCCCTACGTTTTCACCGGATCTTCGGCGCGGCGGGATGGCTTCGAAGTCGCGCTCCAACGCGAGCGCGGCAACCCAGAGATCGTGCGGGATCGAAGTTCCGGCTTCGCGCCATTGGGCGTGGAGCGTGGCGTAATGATGCGTCTTCGCCTCCGTCGAGTGCACCGCCGCGTTCCGACTGATCCCATCCGCAAAGCGGCCTCCCGAACCCGCGCGGCGAGGGGTTCAGGCACGGTTCGTTGTGACAAGTGCCTTTCCTTCATGTCTGCACGGAATGACATCATTGCAGGCGGTGCCAAACATTTCTCGGGCCTGAGGTGGTCCCTGCCGAAACCGCCGTTTGAGGGGTTGAAATGGATCGTCCTGTTGCTAGCGTAGCGCTCCTTCATGTTCCGGGTTCGATCCTCACTTTTCTTATTTCCCACGGTGCTGCTTCTGGCCGCCTGCGATCGCGACGACGGCATCAAAGTTTACCAGGTATCGAAACCGGAGAACATGCCCACACCCGCGATCGCGTCCCCGCGGGGACCACAGGACATGGCGAACACCGCGGTGCCCCTTCCCCCATCCTCCGTGGAAGCGCCCCAATGGCAGTTACCGGCGGAATGGACCGAAAAGACCCCGGGCGCGATGCGACGGGCCAGCTTTAGCGCCGGCCCGGAGGGAAAGGTCGATATTTCGGTCACTGCTTTCCCGGGAGATGTCGGCGGCGACCTGGCCAATGTAAACCGCTGGCGGCGGCAACTGCAGCTCGAGCCGGTGGACGAAGCGACGCTCGCCCAACAGATCCAGGCGTTCGAAGCACAGGAAATAACTCTCAAATTCGTGGAAATCGAGGGCGCCGACACCGCGACCCTGGCCGGATGGACGCTGCATCGCGGGCAGAGCTGGTTTTTTAAAATGACGGGCCCCAAGGAAGCCGTCGCGGCGGAGAAAGCCAGCTTCCAGGCGTTCCTGCGGTCGGTGTTTTTCCACTCGTGAGCCGTGCCGCCCTCATTCGTCCACTCTGGGCGTTGATCGATTTCTTCACCTCGCTCAAGCTGACGCTGGTCTGCCTCGCGCTGGCCATGGTGCTGATCTTCGTTGGCACGCTCGCGCAGGTGCATCTCGGCACGCACGTCGCGCAGGAGCATTATTTTCAGTCCCTGTTTGTCTGGTGGACGCCGGTGGTCGGAAAACTGCCGCTGCCCGTGCTGCCGGGCGGACATCTGATCGGGGCGGTGCTGCTCGTCAACCTGATCGCCGCGCATATCCGGCGCTTCCAGTGGACCTGGCGGAAATTGGGCATTCACCTCACCCACGGAGGGCTGATCATCATGCTGGCCGGCGGCCTCCTGACCGATCTTTTCCAGCGCGAGAGCAACATGCGGCTCGATGAAGGCGCGACCAGCAATTACTCCGAAGCGCCCCGCCTTACTGAACTGGCGGTGGTCGATGAGAGCGGTCCCGAGCTGGACACGGTCACCGCCATTTCCCAGAAACGCCTCCAGCGCGGCGGCACCATCGATTCCGACAGCCTGCCTTTCCGCGTGATCGTCCGCCGGTTCTTCCAAAACTCGCGCCTGCGGATGCTCTCGCAACTCGGCCCCGACGCCAGGCCAGCCGCCGAGAACGGCGTCGGTGCCCAAGTGGCCATCATGGAAGTGCCGCGGGCTACGGCCATGAACGAGCGGGACCTGGTCAGTGCCGTCATCGAGATTCAGCCCAAATCCACCAGCGGGATCGTCGCTCCGGCGTCCTTGGGCACCTGGCTGGTCTCGAGCGCGCTCGGTCAGCCCCAGACATTTCAGCACGGAGGCAAAACGTGGAGCCTCGGCCAGCGGCAGGAGCGTTACTACAAGCCTTACAGCGTGACGCTGCGCGACTTCACGCACGAGCGCTACCCCGGCACCGATATTCCTAAAGATTTCTCCAGTCGCGTCTCGCTCACCGATCCCGCGCGAAACGAAGATCGCGAAGTGCTGATCTACATGAACCATCCGCTGCGTTATCGCGGGGAGACCTATTTTCAGCAGGGCTTCGATAATGACGACAAGACCTCCATCCTCCAAGTGGTGCGCAATCCGAGCGCGGTCACGCCCTACGTAGCCTGCGTCATTGTAGGGGTCGGGCTGCTTTATCAATTTGGCTACCACCTCATCGGCTTCGCGCGGAAACATCGGAGGCAAATCACAGCATGAGCGGGACTTCGAGACATGGGGAGCGCACGCGTCACGCGTGCCGGGGCCGGCGTCCCGCCGGGCACACGGGAGAGCGAGCTTCCCTCCTGGATGGGACGATCATGGCGCAGGGAAGTCTTCGGCGGGGACGCCGAAGACAACACGCGAGACGCGGGTGCTCCCCATGAAAAAACTTGCTCCAAACCTCGCATTGGCGGTCGCCCGGGTCTGGGTCGGCTCGGCGCTGCGGCCGGGGCTCGATGCCAAGAGTAAATTTGATCTGGCCGGATTTGGCCGCCTGCCGGTGCTGGTCGGCGGGCGGCTGAAGCCGCTCGACACTGTCGCGCGCAATTCGCTGATGATCATCCACGGCAAGCAGAGCCTGCGCCTCGAAAACGAGCGGCTCGGTCCGATGCGGTGGTTGACCCAGCTGTTCTTCCAGCCGACCAAGGCGGACGAGCATCCGCTGTTCCGCATTGTCAATCCCGAGGTGCTGAGTCTCTTCGGCTGGCAGCAGGGAGAAGAGAAAGATTTCTCCTTCGAGAAACTGTCGCCCTTTCTCGAAAAGATCGACGCCGAAGGCCTGAAAGCGGCCGCCCTCGAATCCGGCGAACGCTCGCCTTACCAAACCGCCGTCCTGAATCTCCGCAATGCGCTGCTGCTCTATCAACAACTTAAAAACAGCCTTCGCCCGGAAAACGCGGATCGCTTTGCCGACGAGTTGGACGTCTTCCGCGAGGCAGTGCCGAAGGCCTTCGCCGCCGCCGATGCCCAGCAGGCGGGCCAGGAATTCGACGGCGAATCGCTGCGGCTCATGGCCCGCCTGGTCCAACGCTACCAGATGCTGGGCAGCCTAGGCTATATTCGCGCCATGCCGCCGAGCGATCCGCGGGCGGGCCCCGCGGGATGGATCTCGGCGGGAGAAAGCCTGCTCGGGACCCTGACCTCGCGTTCGCTGAATCCGATCACCCAAGCCTACGCCCGGTTGGGCGACGCCTACGCCAGCGGCGACGCGCCCGTTTTCAATCGACACGTGCGCGACCTGACCACGTGGCTGGAGCGGCACCAGGCGCGGGCCACGCAAAGAGCCGATTTCGAGTCGTGGCTGAACCACGTGGAGCCGTTTTATCGCGCGATGGGGCTTTACGTGCTGGTCTTTTTGCTGGCTTGCACCGCGTGGTTAGGCTGGAGCCAGCCGTTACTCCGGGGAGCCTTCTGGGTATTGCTGCTGGCACTCTCGGTGCACACCTTCGGACTCGGCTCGCGCATGTATTTGCAGGAACGCCCGCCGGTCACCAATCTCTATTCGTCGGCCATCTTCATCGGTTGGGGCACGGTCATTATCGGGCTGATCCTCGAGCGCATCTTCAAGGACGGCATCGGCGCGGCCTGCGCTTCCGCGATCGGGTTTGTCACCCTGATCATCGCGCATCATCTCGCCGGCAGCGGCGACACGCTGGAAATGCTGCGAGCCGTGCTCGATACGAATATCTGGCTCGCGACGCATGTGGTTGTCATCACGCTCGGCTATTCCGCCATGTTTCTGGCCGGGATGCTGGCCGTGCTCTTCGTGGTGCGCGGCGTCTTCACCCGCTCGCTGGCCATGGCCACCGCGCAGTCGCTCACGCGCATGGTCTATGGCGTCGTCTGTTTCGCCACCCTCTTCAGCTTCGTCGGCACCGTGCTCGGCGGCATCTGGGCCGATCAGTCGTGGGGCCGGTTCTGGGGCTGGGATCCGAAGGAAAACGGCGCCCTGCTCATCGTGCTCTGGTGCGCCTTCACCCTGCATGCGCGCTGGGGCGGATACCTCCGGGCGCGTGGTCTCATGGCCTGCGCCATTTTCGGAAACGTGGTCACCGCTTTCTCGTGGTTCGGTGTGAATATGCTCGGCGTCGGCCTGCATTCCTACGGTTTCATGGACAAGGCGTTTCCCTGGCTGATCGGCTTCAGCCTCAGCCAGGTGGCGCTCGCGCTGCTGGCTGGGCTGCCGCTGGCGAAATGGCGCAGCCCGCTGGTGAAGCCGATCGCGCCCCTGCAAGTGCCGGACGGCTCGCGCAAAGTGCTCGCTCCGCAGGCGTAAGGAAGGAGCGCGGACGTCCCGTCCGCTTCGTTCTCGATCTGACGGAGAAAAGCGGACAGAATGGGCGCGCTCCTTACTACGAAATCCCCATGAAAATTACCTACTACGGCCACTCCTGTTTCGCCGTCACCATCGGCGGAAAGCGCCTGCTTTTCGATCCTTTCATCACGAAAAACGAGTTAGCCAAAGACATCGATTCCCAATCCATCGAGACGGATTTCATTTTTCTGAGTCACGCGCATTTCGATCATATCGACGACGCCGTTCCCATCGCCAAACGGACCGGCGCGGTCGTTCTCGCCAATTTCGAGATCGCCAACTGGCTGGAAAAGCAGGGCATCAACCATGCGGAAGTGCTGAACCCCGGGGGCGTGCGCACCTTCGGTTTCGGCTCCGTCCGGCAGGTCAGCGCCGTGCATTCCTCGAGCTTCCCCGACGGCAGCTATGGCGGGACCGCGGGCGGCTTCGTCGTCGAGAGCGGCGAGGGAAATTTCTACTACTCCGGCGACACCGCGCTGACCATGGACATGCAGCTCATCGGGCAGGGTCCACCGCTGGATTTCGCCCTTCTTTGCATTGGTAATAATTTCACCATGGGCGTGAGCGACGCCATCCGCGCCTGCGACCTGATTCGTTGCGACCAAGTGATGGGCGTCCACTACGACACCTTCCCGCCCATCGAAATCGATCACGAGGACGCCAAGGCCAAATTCACCGCTTCCGGCAAAACCCTGCACCTGCTGGAGATCGGCGCGACCGGGGACTTCTGAGAGCGGTCCCGCCCTTCGCAAAAACAGCGCTCGACTTCGCGACCGCGGGCCGCTGATCATGCCGGGCATGAGGGTCGCGCGACTGAAGACCATCTCTCTGCTGCTCGCCGTCCTGCTGACGGCCGGGACGGCGCACACCCCGCCTTCGATACGGACGGCAACGGTCTGAGCGACATCTGGGAAAGCCGCTCTGGCGTTCCGCCGCCCGGCGACCTCCGCGACGAGCATGCTGGCGATAGCGAATCCAATGCAGTCGGTCGATCCCGGAACTACGGTCGATTTGTCTTCTAGTTCCCAAGCCCGTTCGCACCGATCACTTAAGCGACCGTATGCGGGCTCGCAATCTGCGACGTCCGACCAGCAGAAAGACCGCGCCCGCCGCGGAGAGCCCGAGGCTGCCGGGCTCCGGCACCGCGGTGAGGGTAATGTCATTCCGGTCGGCGCCGCCAGCATACGAGATACGAAAACGGCTGCCGCCCGCGTCGAATTCGGCGCCCTCGGCCAGTCCCGCGAAGGTCCCGGCCACGCTGCCGGCGGAGTTGACGATATCCACCACGGTAAAGATCGCGCCTTCGGCCGGAGAGATATTCACCGTGAGGCTGAGCGAACTGGTCGCGCCCAGGGCGAAGGTGCCAGTGTTCTCCGCGCTCATCCGAAACTGGTCGTAACCTCCCGCGCTCCCCGCGGCGCTGCCGTCGAAGGTGAGCACGAGCTGCCCATCGAGGGCGACACTCCCGATGCCCAGCGTGAGCCGTCCGCGTTCGGCGCTGCCGCCGGGAGCCAGCGAACCGTTGACCTGCACCTGAAGAAGACTTCCCTCATTATTAAGACTCAGGCTGCCCGTGCCCGCGAGGGTGCCGCTGCTGGTAATGGAGACTCCGCTGGTGCCGGCCAGGCTGCCGTTGAGCTCAAGGCGGGCGGCGGTGGCGGTGCCGCCGAGGGAGGTGCTGCCGAGATAGGCGGAGTCGCCGCCAAGAATGGTGTGACCGGAAAGTGCCTGGACGGATTCGAAATTGGAGATTGCTCCGTCGTAACTGAACGTGTTACCGGCCGTCCCGAGGTCGAATTTCAGCGTGTCGCCGTTGGTCTCGCCACCGCTGCCACCGTCAATCCCACCCGTGATACTGGCGTTGGGGCCGGTAATGGTGACGGTGTCGTCGCCGGCTTCCATGGCGATGGCCGTCTGGCCGCCACCGCCGTCGTGGCTGATCGTGCCGGCGTTTGTCAAGGTGTCGTTTCCGCCGCCCAACTGGATGACCGGACTGACCGTGCTATTGTTGGCGCCGCGAATGATGCCGCCGGCATGGTTGGTGATCGTATCGGCAAAATCACCGATGATGCGCACGCCGTAACCCGTTTTCCCTTGGATCAGGCCGCTGTTGGTAATGCTGGTCGCGGCGATGGCGCTGCCGCCCGAGCTGTTATCCACCAGGATGCCGTGGCCATCGCGCGTGGTGTCACCATTCGGCGCATCGCTGGCCAGGCTGCTGCCGATGATGCGCCCGGTTGCCCGGTTAATGATACTGCCGCCCCCCATCGCGATGGCATCGGGATTATTCGGGAGTCCGTCGCCGCCCGCGCCCTTCGATCCGAGCGCGAGAATGTCTCCGGCGTTATCCAGAGTGAGCACGCCGTCCACATCCACGCCGTCACCATCGCCCATGGCGGTGGTGGAGAGGATACCGCCCTGGATGGTCGCGCCTTGAGCATTGTTCACAGTGACTTGATTCGTCGCGTCGAGCGGTCCGTCGGTATTAATGCCGGAGCCGTTCTCCGCCGAAATGACGCCGCCGCCGTTGTTGGTCACGGTCAAGGTGTAGGGATTTGCGCCCGAGTTGCCGGTGATGCCGTGGCGCCCGCCGATCGAGCCGGTATTGAGCACTTCGACGCCCGAACGTCCCTGCGTGTCAATGCCGTCGCTGCCGGAGCCGGCACTGTCTGGCGTGGCGGAGATGGTGCCACTGTTGGTGATGATGGCATTCGCGCCGGGGCGAATGGCGTCGGCAAAATTGGCGAGGATGCTGCCGGTCGCGAAGTTGCTGAGGCGGACAGCGCCGGTCGTGATGGCGTCGAGATCGATGGCCTGACTGCCGCCCGCGGAAGCGTTCAGCGAGCGGATGGTGCCGTGGTTGTTGACGGTCCAGTTCGATCCCGCCGCATCCGCCCGGAGCGTGTCGCCATCGGCGGAGCGAATCAGCGCGCCGACGTCGTTGGTGATGGTGAAGCTGGGTGTGCCACTCGCGTTATGGCGCACGGCGCGGCCGGTGCCGGTCTGGAGAATGTCGCCACTATTGGTGAGCATGGTCGTGCCTGTGGTCGCGCTTAGCGTGATGGCGTTGGTGCCGCCGGAAATGGAGAGAGCCGCCCCGGAAGCGACGGTGCCGGTTTCGCCAGCGGCCAATGTTTTGGCGGTGGTGTCTGTGCCGGAGGAGACGGTGAAATTGGCGGCGGAAGCAGCGAAGGACAGACCAATCAAGATGGCGAAGAGCGGAAGAAACGGTTTCATAACGAGGTGAGCGGGCGCAGGCTGAGCGCGAGTCTCAGGCGCTCCAAGCGATGAATTTCGACAATTGCGTCACCTTGTGGAGAGTCCTCTTGAAGCCCTCACTCATAGGCGGAGACCCGGACCGATCAGGCAAAGACAAGGACCGAGGAGGCGGAAACGCGGGATGGAAGAGGCGAAGGCCCGCACGCAGCAGGCGGAGGGGCGGACGGAGCAGGCGATTCAAGCCTCCGAGATCCGCTATCGGCGCCTGTTTGAGACGGCGCAGGAGGGGATTCTTATGCTTGACGCTGAGAAGGGGGTCCTTCGGCCGAGCCAGTCGGTTGTGATTTACAGTCCTCCGGGCATTCTGCTCTAAGCTTGCCTCGCCATGCTTCGCAGCCCATCAGAAAAGATCGACGCCGCTTACGCGGCCCGCTCGCCTCTGCGCATTCTCGCTCGTCTCATCGATCGGCGCTGGTGGTTCTACGCCGCTTCGGCCGTCATTTTTATCATCAAAAATTCCGGGATCTGGCTGCTGGCCATCTTCGTCGCCCGGTTGATCGATTCTCTGATCACGCCCACATCAACCAATTTCCCGATGCTCATCGCCCTCGGAGCCTCCACGGCGGTCGCGATCACGCTCAATATTCCCGCTCACACCTGGTTTGTCGTCCGCCTCAGCGAATGCTCACGCTCCCTCGAGGTGGATCTTCGCATCGGGGTGGCCCGCCGGTTGCAGCAGTTGTCGATCGCGTATCACCAAAGCTCCGAGAGTGGTCGCCTGCAGGCCAAGCTGCTCCGCGATGTGGAGCAGACGGCGCTCATGGCCATGGAATTGGGCCACAGCGGGGCCTCCGCCGGCATCATGCTGGGTTTCGCCATCGGTTATACCGCTTTCACCCAGCCCATGATGCTCGGCTGTTTTTTCCTCATTGGACCTGTCGCCATCGCCCTCGCGCGCAGCTTCCGGGGGTCGATCAAAGCGCGCAATCAGGTTTACCGCGAGCGGGTCGAGAGCATGAACTCCCGGGTGGTCGAAATGGTGGACATGCTGCCTCTGGCGCGCGCCCACGGGATCGAGGAAGTGGCGCTCCACGAATTCACCCAGCGCGTCGCCGAGGTCCACCGGAACGGCCGGATGCTCGATCGCATCAACGCCGTTTTCCAGTCCAGCGCCTGGGTCACCTTCCAGATTTTCAGCCTGGCCATCCTCGTCCTCGGCTATGGGTTCGTGCGCCGGGGCTGGATGACGCCGGGCGACCTCGTTCTATATCAGACGATGTTTGCCTACCTCCTGAGTTCGGTTAATCAGCTGCTGAATTTGCAACCCGTTATCGCGCGCGGTTCGGAATCGATCCGCTCGCTCGGGGAGGTTCTTCTTTCGCCGGACCTCGAGCACAATGCCGGAAAAAATTCCCCGGCGGGGGTGCGGGGGCGGATCGAATTACAGGACGTGCAGTTCACCTACAGAGGGGCCAGCTATCCCGCTATCGCGAAGGTGAATCTCGTCATTGAAGCCGGGCGGACCGTCGCCTTTGTCGGCGAATCCGGCAGCGGCAAATCCACCCTGATCGGTCTTCTCATCGGATTTTTGCGACCTTCCGCCGGGCGCATTCTCCTCGATGGCACCGACATGGAGATGATCGATATGCGAGCCTGGCGCCGACACCTTGCGCTCGTCCCGCAGCAGATCATCCTCTTTAACGGGTCGCTCCGGGACAACATCCTCTTCGGCCTCGGACCGGTGGACGAAGCATGGCTCGAGCGGGTGATAGGCCTCACCCACGTGAGCGATTTTGTGGACGACCTCCCGGACGGTCTGGAGACGATCATCGGCGAACGCGGCGCGACCCTTTCGGGCGGGCAGAAACAACGCATCGCCATGGCGCGGGCGCTCATCCGCGATCCCAAGGTCATCGTGCTCGACGAGCCCACCTCGGCCCTGGACGCGCAGTCCGAGCGGCACGTCCAGGCCGCGCTCGAAGCTCTTACCCACGGCCGCACCACCATCATCGTCGCGCACCGGCTCTCCACCATTCGCGCGGCCGACGTGGTCTGCGTGCTGGACCACGGACGTCTGATCGAGTCCGGCTCGTTCGACGAATTGCTCGCCCGCGACGGCCCTTTCGCGAAACTCCACGCCGCGGCCCGTTAAAGCCTCGCCTTTTCCGAGGCGCTGGTTTCCGGCTCGCCCCTGAAAAGCGCGATTGCGGGGGCGGGCGGATGCCGTATGGTGCTCGCCCTTATGAGTGTATCTCTGCAGATTGACGAAGACCTCAAAACGGCGATGAAGAGCAAGGAGGCGACGCGCGTTTCGGTCCTGCGCGGCCTGAAGAGCGTGATGAAAAACGTGGCGATCGAAAAGGGCGGGCCGCAGACGCAGCTCAGCGACGCGGAGGTGGCGGCGATCGTGCGCAAGCAGGTAAAGCAGCGGCAGGACTCGATCGAAGCTTTCGAGAAGGGGAACCGTCCCGATCTGGCGGTGAAGGAAAAGGAGGAAGTCGAGATCCTGGCGGGCTACCTCCCCCGCGAAATGCCGGACCGTGAGGTGGAAAAGCTGGTCGATGCGGCCATTGCCGAAACGGGAGCCACTTCGAAGGCGCAGATGGGCGCGGTCATGCAAATCGTGCAGGCCCAGGCCGAGGGCCGGGTGGATGGCAAACGGCTCAGCCAGGCCGTGCGGGCGAAGCTGGCCTGAACCCGCCGCGTGGAATCCGCTGTCGCGATCATCGTTGCCGCCGGGCAGAGCCGCCGGATGGGGTGCGATAAACTCTGGGCGGATCTGATGGGCAGGCCGGTGGTGGCGCACGCCATCGAAGCTTTCGAGCGTTGCGCGGGGATCGGAGAAATCGTGATCGTCGAGCCCGCGGAGGGCGGCCGGGATTTTGCCGGACTGATCGAGGAGGCCGGATGGAGGAAAGTTTCCGCGGTGGTGCGGGGAGGGGCGGAGCGGCATCTATCGGTGGCCCATGGATTGCAAGCCGTGTCGGGAGGGGAGGAGAGGCTGGTGGCGATCCATGACGGGGCGCGACCGCTGGTGCGGCCCGAATTGATCGGTGCGGCGCTGGTCCTGGCCGGGAAAACGGGAGCGTCCTGCGTGGCCGTGCCGGTCTCGGACACGCTCAAACGCGCTTCCGCGGAGCTGCGGGTGACGGAGTCCGTGGAGCGTGCGAACCTCTGGGCGATGCAGACACCGCAAATTTTTCGTCTCGGGTTGATCCGCCGGGCCTACTCGGCGATTCTGTCGAGCGGCGATCCGATTACGGACGAAGTCTCGGCGGTCGAGCGGATGGGGGAGCCCGTGACCCTGCTTCCGCACGACGATTGGAACCTCAAAATCACTTTCCCCCGCGATTTGGAGTTGGCGGGGCACCTGCTGAATTTACGCGGAGATCTCCGCGCCTCGGGCGGAGGAGCCGCCGCGCGCTCATGAGTTTTCCCTATCAAGTTACCCGGCTTTCCAATGGCACGCGCGTGGCCTCGATCGAGATGCCGCACATGCGAAGTGTGTCCATCGGATTCTGGGTGGCAGTGGGCGGGCGGCATGAAAAGAAGGCGCAGGCGGGCATCTCCCATTTCATCGAGCATCTGCTTTTCAAAGGGACGGAAACGCGCACGCCGCGCCAGATCATCGAGGCGGTCGAAGGGGTGGGCGGTTATCTGAACGCCTTCACGACCGAGGATCACACCTGTTATTACGCCAAAGCCGCCGCGCCGCATCTGCGCGGGCTCTGCGCGGTGCTGAGCGACATGTATCAGCACGCGACGATGACGCGGGTGGAGATCAATCGCGAACGCGAGGTGATCAAGGAAGAGATCCTGATGTATCGCGATCAGCCCAGTCAGCATGCGGAAGAGCTGCTGGCGGAAACGATGTGGCCGGACCAGCCGTTGGGCCGTCCCCTCACGGGCACGCTGGAATCCATCTCCGGTTTTCAACGCGATGATCTGCGCGATTTTCAGCGGCGCCACTACAATGGCGCTTCGACGACCGTGACCGTGGCGGGAAACGCGCGCCATGATCAGGTGGTGGATTATTTATCCGAAACGCTGGAGCATCTGCCGAAGGGAAGAGTGCCGCGCGGGCCGTCGGCGATAGGTCCGCGCGGGAAAGATCCGGTCGTGGCAGCGGTCGCCCAGGAGACCGAGCAGACGCATCTTGCGATGGGATTTCACGCTTTCGGAAGGAATGATGAACGGCGCTTTGCGCTCAAGATTCTGAGCGTGCTTCTGGGGGAAAACATGAGTTCCCGGCTCTTCCAGCAACTGCGCGAGCGTCATGGGTTTTGCTATTCGGTGCAGAGCAGCATCGCCACCTTTCAGGACACCGGCGTGCTGGATATTTGTGCCGGTCTCGATCCGGCGAAGCTGGATCGGGCGGTGAGGGTGATCATGCGCGAGATCGATCGTTGCTGTGACCGCGCCCCTACGGCGGCGCAGTTGCGCCGGGCGCAGGATTACGCGGTCGGGCAGACGTGCCTGGGCCTGGAAAGCACCAGCAATCAG
The DNA here is from genome assembly GCA_041743065.1 of Chthoniobacterales bacterium. GTDB lineage: Bacteria > Verrucomicrobiota > Verrucomicrobiia > Chthoniobacterales > Chthoniobacteraceae > JBBSOD01. The sequence goes on along the minus strand of JBGTNO010000232.1, from coordinate 1,542 downwards.
ATGATGTGGATGGGCGAATCCATCCTCAGCCACGGGCGGGTGCTCGATCCCGGGGAGGTGGAGCGGCGGCTCCTGGCCGTGACGCGCGAGGACGTGCGGGAGGTGGCGCGGACCTGTCTAAACCGAGCGCGCATGGCGGTGGCGATCGTGGGGCCGGTGCGAGAGCAGGGGTCGATTGCGGCTCTCGTTTCCTGACCACGGCCAAAGCAGTGAAAAAGTCCGAATATCTGGATGAATAGCGGTGTCGCGATACCGTCTCATCCACAGACTCACTTATTCATATCATGAAAAAACTGTTCGCTATCTTACTGTTGATCGTCGGGGCTTTCACCTTCGTGCCCAGCCAGGCGGAAGCTCGGGACCGTCGTTACCGGTCGTATGATCATTGCAACTACGACCGCGGCTATTCCACCTATCGCTACCGTCAGCCGACGGTGTATCGGACCTATTATGAGCCGGTTTACTATGCGCCTCGGCCGGTCTATTACGCGCCCCAGCCGGTTTACTACAGCCGCCGGCCGTCCTTCAGCTTCACGTTTTCCCGGTAACGGGTTCGCGGGGAGCGTTCGTAAAATTGGAGGCCGACCCGAAATCGGGTCGGCCTCTTTTTTTGTCGGGAAAGGAAATAAATCGTCAGAAAAGGATCATCGGCGGGATGCCGATGTTATCCAGCCAAAGCTATCGCCACTCGTGCTTGGGGTAGCGGCGCTGGAGTTGTTGCTTGATCTCGGGATAGCTGTTGGCCCAGAAGTTTTTGAGATCGGCCGTGACCTGAATGGGGCGATGATTGGGAGCCAACACCTGAATGATCAGGGGGATCTGTCCGGCGGCAATGGTGAGCGGTTTATCGACGCCGTAGAGATCCTGAATGCGGATCGCCACCGTAGGGGCCGCGGATTCGTCATACTGCACCTTGAACTTCCGGCCGTTCGGCAAATGGACGTGCTCGGGGGTGAAACGTTCGACCAGCTCCTGCTGCGGCGTGGATAGCCAGCTCTTGATGGCGTGGGCGATGGGTCGGTCCTTGATTTCGCGATAGGACGACGCCCCAAGCAGAGCCTGCTGCAGCAGGAGTTCACGATCCCCCGGCGCCAGCGCCGGCAACTGCAGTTCCGGCATCCATTTGACCAGGCGGTTGAGCCGGATGATCCACTGCTCCAGCGCGTTATTCCAATGGGTGAGGACGAGCCGGCCGGTGGCGACCTCGGCGGCCAGTAGCGCCGCTGCCTGCTCGGGCGGCAGTTTTTCGGTGCGGCGGGTCCGGATGATCAGGTCGCGAAAGACGGTGCGCTCTTCACCGGCCACGCGGCGGCTGGAGGCGTCGTAGAAAGCGACCTTTTCCACGCGGAAAGCGTGCGGGAAAAGTTCCCGCAGCCAGTCTTCCTCCACCGCCGTGCAGAGGTTCAGCAGCACGCTGACTTCGCGCCCTTCGATTTCGACGACCTCCGCCGCGACCAAAAGCTCGGCGTCCCGCACGCGGCTTTCGCGCGCCAGATTTCCTCGCCGCCCATGCACCAGTTCGCAGCGCGAGGTGCCGCGATC
>JBGTNO010000231.1:0-3511 GCA_041743065.1 Chthoniobacterales bacterium | reverse complement strand
GTGCTGCCGCGCGCTCCCTCGGGCGACATGCTCGTCTCGCGCGAAGGCTTCAGTCTGGCGGGTCTGCCGCCGGGCGCCACGCTCGGCACGAGCAGCGTCCGGCGCGAAAAACAACTGCGACGGTTGCGGCCCGATCTGCGGGTTCAGGAACTGCGCGGGAACGTGCCCACGCGCCTGCACAAGCTGCGCGATCAGCCCGGGCTGGCCGGAATCGTGCTGGCCGAAGCAGGGCTTCATCGGCTGGGATATCTGGATGATCGCGCGAGGCTGGAAGGCCTCCACGCCGTGTCGCTGGCGGAGCATATTTTGCCGGCGGTGGGGCAGGGGATCGTCGCCCTGCAGGCCCGGGCGGGCGACCACGCCACGGAGGCGGTGCTGGCGGGAATCAATCACCCGGCCACCTGGCTCATCACCCGCGCCGAGCGCGAATTTCTGCGGTTGCTGGACGGGGATTGTCTTCTCCCGGTGGGTGTGCGGACCAGTCTGACGGGCGACCAACTGCGGATGGAGACGCACCTCTTCGAGGCCGAAAATTTCCGAAATGCCGACGTAATCTGTAATTCACAATACCCTGAACAAGCGGCACTTGACTTGTATAAAAAGCTTTATGCGTAAGAAAAAAACAGGCATTTGTTACTTGGCGGGAGCGGGGCCGGGAGATCCGGGGTTGGTGACCTTGAAAGTGAAAGAAGTCATCGAGCGGGCCGATGCCATTTTCTATGACTACCTCTGCAATCCCGAGGTGCTGCGGTGGGCGCGGGCCGACGCGGAGAAGATTTACGTCGGCAAAAAGGCCGGCGAACACACTCTAAAGCAGGGAGAAATTTCCAAGCTCCTCGTCGAGAAAACACGGGCCGGACAGTGCGTGCTGCGGCTCAAAGGAGGCGACCCCTACCTCTTCGGACGCGGCGGCGAAGAAGCTCAGCTTCTGGCCAAAGCGAAACTGAATTTCGAGGTGCTTCCGGGAGTGAGTTCCGCGATCGCCGGACCGGCCTACGCGGGCATTCCCGTGACCCACCGGGAGCATTCCTCGCAACTGACCATTTTCACCGGCCACGAAGATCCCGAAAAGCCCGAGACCGCCATCGACTACGCGCAGCTCGCCGCCGCACCGGGCACGAAGATCATGCTGATGGGAGTCGAGCGGCTGGAGAAGATCTGCGCCGAACTGATCCGCCACGGCACACCGCCGACCCTGCCCGTGGCGCTGGTGCGCTGGGCCACCACCCCGCGGCAGGAGACCGTGCGCGGCACGCTGGAGACTATCTGCCAGCTCGTGCGGGAGCGGAAATTTACCGCGCCGGCGGTGGCCATCTTCGGGGAAGTGGTCGCCATGCGCGACGAGCTGAACTGGTTCGAGAAGCGTCCTCTTTTCGGGAAACGGATGTATGTCACCCGCACCCGCAACCAGGCCGGCACGCTCAGCCGAGCGCTGGCGGAACTGGGCGCGGACGTGCGCGAGATGCCGACCATCCGCCTCGAGCCGCCCGCGAATCCGCGGGAATTCGCCGAGCTGGTCCAGGACGTGCACGGCTACGACTGGCTCATCTTCACCAGCCCAAACGGCGTGGACGCCTTCTTCGAGATGTTCTTCCGGCTCTATCAGGATGTGCGTGCGATCGGCGGAGTGCGCATCGCCGCGATCGGCCCGGCCACCGCCGCACGGGTGAAGGCGCAGAAGCTCGCCGTGGACTTGCAGCCGGAAGAATTCGTCGCCGAAGGCCTCGTCCGCGAGTTCGAGAAAACGGCCGGTTCGGTCGAGAATCTCCGCCTCCTGCTCGCGCGGGCCGAGACCGCCCGCGACGTCCTGCCGGCCGAGCTGTCGAAGCGCGGCGCGATCGTCGATGTGGCCATCGCCTACCGCACCGTCCCGGAAACCGAGGACCCGGCCGGAGCGGTGGCCAAGTGGCGGGGGGAGGGGGCGGATCTGATCACCTTCACCAGTTCATCCACCGTGGAGAACTTCATGGCCTTGCGGCTCCCGCTCCCGAAAAATCTGGTCACCGCCAGCATCGGTCCGGTCACCTCCGCGACCATGCGCGAGCTGGGCCTGCCGGTTACGATCGAAGCCGAAAAATACGACATCCCCGGCCTGATCGCAGCCATCGGAGATTTCTACGGCGTGTGATTTCCGCAGCATGGGCATCCTGCCTTGCTCCACCCAGAGTGGTGAAAGAAAGGCGGTGCCAGGGGATTCCCGCTTGGAGGGCAACGCTCCATCGTTGCCCTGATTTACGGGTGGGCGGAGGCGGAAGGGTGGCGCGGAGCCGCCGGCAGGGCGACCCGCCCCGCCCGAAGTATGGGCAACGACAGAGCGTTGCCCTCCAGCTCCCGAACCGCCAAATACGCCGGAAAACTATCGGAGAGGTGGCGGCTGAAATTGTCATTGTAACTTCTGCGCAGCGTTGAAGATTTCTGTGCACGGTGGTGTCGCATTTTGAGCGCTCCCACTATGGCGAGAGTCGCGCTCGTCGCGATATTAAGAGACGCATACTGATCGGAGCCCGGTTTGGCACAGTCTCTGCTAAGGCTGCCAAAGCTAGAGAATCAAACCTCGATAAATCGGGATTCATTTCCACCCCCGCCTCCTCCGAGAGGCGGTTGGCCGTCAGCGAAAGGAGCCGCCTCGCGGCAAATTTGCCTGAAGGATATTTCTGGTGGAAAAGAAAAGGGTGGGAGACAAGCGGACCTCGCGCTGTCGGTCCTCTGCTTTCTCGAGAAAACCGGGCTCTCGCTGGACCATGCGCGGCTGCGGAAATCGCAGCGGGGTTCCGATCGCTGGTGGGTGCAGAACGGTCAAACGATCGAAGGTCCGCAACCGTTTCAGGGCGCCCTCGACTTGCTCTTCCACGGGAAATCTCCGGTCCACGTGGTTCCCGAGTCAGAAGCGGAGATGGATCCCGTCCCGTGGCGCGCGCTGACTTACCGGCCGGTCTGGTCGGAGCGGAAGAAGGCGCGAATTTGGAAGGTGGGCTTCTGGTTCCTCCTCGCCCTCATCCTGTTTGCCGCGATTCGGCTCTTTACCCCCCACGAGTATCGGACGCTGGGAGCGGTCGTTTACTGGCTGGCCACCGCGGGACTGGTTGCCGCCCGTGCGCTCCGCCGCCGCTCCGCGGACCGGAACGTCGGCGCGGACGAAAGCGCCCATCCGGACGAAGCCCCGGCGCACGCCTCCGATGGCGAAATCGCTGCAAAGGATGGGTTGATGGCGGAACCCGCCGGAGAGAGACTTTCCCCGGATTTGCGGAATCCCTTCTGATCTGAAACGTCATGAAAACCGAACCAGCTCTTCACACTCAACGGTCCCGAGACGCGGTTGTCTCCCCCTTCGCCGACACGGAGGCCATCTTGCCGGAAGCTCCTTCCCGCAGCCGGAAAAGGCTGGCATGGGCCGCGGGGGCATTTGCGTTCGTCTTGGTGGCGGCCATTGCCGCTGTGCTGATCACTGGATTTCTGAACGATCCCTACCGGACGCTGGAACCGTTCCCCGTGGCGAAGTATCTGGATGGTT
>JBGTNO010000230.1:0-4361 GCA_041743065.1 Chthoniobacterales bacterium | reverse complement strand
CGTCGCCTCGGCCCGGGGTTCTCACGGCCGAGCCCGGTAGAATGCCTCCGTGCCCTCCACCCCGCCTCCCCCCCCGGAAAAGATCTGGGAGCAGTTCTCCGGCGACCGGGCCTTTGGCGATGTCCGTGCCCAGGTGGAGCTTGGCCCCCGCCCCGCCGGAAGCGAAGCGCTGGAAAAAACGCGCCAATATCTCGAGCATCAGCTGGAGGCGGCCGGGTGGGCGGTCATCCGGCAGACCTTTACCGGCGAGACTCCGCGCGGGCCGGTCGAGTTCGTGAATCTGATCGCCCGCTTCAAAATGGGCCTCCCCCAAGTCCCCGCCGAAAACATCCAGAAAGTCATTCTGGCTTCCCATTACGATACCAAGCTCTTTGACACGGTGCACTTCGTGGGCGCGCACGACGGTGCGTCGAATACCGGCGCCCTGCTCGAAATAGCGCGCGTGCTGGCCCTGGACTGGACGATGGCCAAGCAGGTCGAGCTGGTCTTCTTCGACGGCGAGGAGGCGGTCACGCAGTACAGCGCCACCGACGGTCTCTACGGCAGCCGCCACTACGCCGAAGACCTGCGCACGACCAAACGCAACCGCCAATTCAAGTTCGGCATCCTGCTCGACATGATCGGCGACCAGGATCTTACGATCACGCTTCCGCCCGACTCACCGGCCGATATCGCCCGCGGGATTTTCGCCAGCGCCACCCGCCTCGGAGTGCGCGACAAGTTTCGTTATCTCGACCGCCCCATTCTCGACGATCATGTCCCGCTCACCCGCTCCGGCATTCCGACCATCGTCCTGATCGACTTCGACTATGAATGGTGGCACACCGCCGACGACAAGCTCGAGAAGCTCAGCGCCGACAGCCTGCAGACCGTCGGCGCAGTCACGCTCTACTATTTATGGACGCAGCTTGGCCTCGGCCTCGATGCCTTCCCGGCGACCGCCTCCCCGACGCCCTAGTTTCCGTCAATCCGAAGGGAGCCTCAACTCGGAGTCTGCTTGAACTGCTCATCTTCGTCCTCGTCCTCGATTTCCTCCTCCAGCTCCCGGCGCCATTTGCGTGAGATCCAGGGGCGGCCGAAGCCGTAAAGCAGGTAACTCACGAACAGGACAGCCGGCATCCATTCGTAGTTCATGGCGGTGAAGACGAACAGCAGGCAGATCGCCAGGAAGCGCGGGATGCTCTTGGTCGTCCGCCAGTTGATCGCCTTGAAGCTGGGATACTTGAAGCGGCTGAACATCATGAATGACAGGAAAATCATCAGCGGCGGAAGCGCATATTTCCACTGGTTCAGCTCGCGCTGGCCCTCCTCCATCCAGAGCAGAAAAAGAGTCAGCGAAGCGATCACGCCCGCCGCCGCCGGGATGGGAAACCCCTTGAAATCCTGGCTCGCCTTCTCGGCGTGCGGCGAGGCCGCGATGCAGTTAAACCTCGCCAGGCGCAGCGCCCCGCACACGAGATAGATAAAAGCGACCAGCCAGCCGTAGCGGGGACTTTCCAGCAAGACGATGCGGTAAATCAGCAGCGCCGGCGCGATGCCGAAGGAAATGATATCCGCGAGGGAATCGAACTCACGCCCGAAGGGGCTCTCCAGCCCGCCGAGCCGCGCGACCCGCCCGTCGAGCAGGTCGAAAATGCAGGCGCCCAGGATGAACCAGATGGCAAAATGAAATTTGCCCGCCGCCGGAATGCCCTCGAACTGGAGGATGGTCCCCTCCACAATCTTCAACGTCGCCGCAAACCCGCAGAACAGGTTTCCCGCCGTCATCAGATTCGGCAGGAGATAAATTTTCGGAGTGGCCGGATCTTCGGGCATCGGGGGAGGGGCGTCAGGCCAGGCGAGCGAGGATCGTCGCCCCGCCCCGCACTTTATCGCCTTCCCGCACCGTGATTTTCGCCTCGAGCGGCAGATAGATCTCCGTGCGGGAACCGAAGCGAATCATGCCAAATCGCTCACCCTTGGTCAGCTCGTCGCCCACTTCCGCCCAGCCGACAATGCGGCGGGCCACCGCACCCGTCACCTGCCGCACCGCCACACAAGCCTGCGGGCCATCGATCACCCAGGTGCGAAACGCATTCAGGGTCGTCGCGTCCGGATGGCGCGCATCCAGATACTGACCGACGTGTGCCTTGGAGTATGTCACCTGCCCGTCGATGGGTGCGCGATTAGTGTGCACGTTAAAGACCGACAAGAAAATCCCGACCCGCTTCATCTTCTGTTGAAGGATCTCCGTTTCCTCGATTTCCATGATGTCGTAAACCACCCCGTCCGCCGGGGCGACGACGTCCCTCGGATCCCGGGAGGATGCCCGCTCCGGATCCCGGAAAAAGTAGAGCACGTAGAGAAACAGCGATCCCCAGAACCAGCCGGTCCAGCGTCGCAGCGGCACCGTCCCGGCGGCTCCAAGGCCAAGAACGGCGAAAATCCAACGAGCTTCGAAAAGAGTCTGCCAGCGCATAAGTGGTTCAGGATAGGGCGGCGCATCACAGCGGTAAAGCGCCGGTTACCAAATCGCTTAAACGTAAGACAGATTTGCCATCTGTCCGGGGGTCGAGCGGCAGCGAGGCGGGGGAGCCCCCCGCCTTCGCCCTGACAGATTACAAATCTGTCTTACCTTCGCTCTACGGCAGGGCCGAGGGCGTCTTTTCCTTGGGCAGAGCCGTCATCTGGCTTTGCGCGTTCTCAATTTTGGCCGCAATTTTTTCGTCCCCCACGTCGAGCGCTGCCGCTTTCTGCCAATAGCTTATCGCCTGCCCGGTCTTTCCCATTTTGGCATAGGTGTCACCCAGATGATCGTAAACCACCGGGTCCTCCGGATCGATGGCGGCGGCGGCCTTCAAGAGCTCGGCCAGCGCTTTTTCATAGTCGCCTTTTTTATAGTAATACCAGCCTAGACTATCCAGATAAGCGGGTTCATCCGGCCTGTCCTCCAGCGCCTTGCGGATCATGGCCCCCGCCTCCTCCAGGTTCTTATTTTGATCGACCCACATATAGCCGATATAGTTATAACCACGGCTGGCGTTACTGGGATCCAGTTCGATCGACTTACTGATCAGATTGTAGGCCTTCTCCTCCAGACCCGCCTGCTCGGCGGTCGCCCCATAGCTAAAATAGAAATCGCTGTCCAGAATATCATCCTGCGCCAGTTCCGCCTCGTGCAGCACCTCCTCAAAAGCGGTCACCGCCTCCGGGTGACGTTTGGCCATGCTCAGGCTCTGCGCCAGCAGATAACCAATGCGCGGGTAGCTGGGAAAACGCTTTCGCGCCTCCTGGAGCGTGTCCACCGCCCGATCGAACTGCCGCTTCTCCTGCTGCAGCAGGGCGATCCTCACATAGTTCATCGGCTGATTCGGCGCCAGGAGCATGCTTTGCTGATACGCCGCCAGCGCCCGGTCCCACTCGCCCCCGTCCTGGTAGATCTGGCCCAGCATTTCGTAGCTCTCGTAGCGCAGGGGATTGAGACTAGTGATAGCCTGATACTCCGCCAGCGCCCGCTCGCGCTGGCCGTTGGCTAGATAGCTGCGCCCCAGCTTATCCCGGATATCCAGCACCGCCGGTTCGGCCGATTTGCCATTCGCTTTGACATAGGATTCATAGAGCGGCACCGCTTCCTCCACCCGGTTGGTCATGATGAAATAGTCACCCGCCTTCGCCTGGATCTCGGGATCTTCTCCCCCGAACTGCAGCGCACTGGCCACCACCCGATCCATTTTCGCCACCGCCGCCTCGTCCGGCTTCCCGCCCTTGTGATCGTAGAAAGAACGGTAGAGCTCCGCCAGGTCCGCCCAGTATTCCGGATCCTCGGATTTAACCTCCGCCGCGTCGTCCAGGATCTTCTCCGCTTTCTCCGGATGATTCTCCGCGAGGTAAATTTCGTGGAGAGTCTGGTAAGGATCCAGCGCCATCGGATCGAGCAGTTGAGCCTGGCGGGCGTACTGCTGGGCCAGATCCGGCTTCCGCAGGTAGCGCGCGTAGAGCTGCGCCAGATATAGGTAGGCGATCGCGTCATCCGGCGCCGCCTTCAGCGAGTCCTTCAAAATGCCAATCCCCTCCGACACCTCGCCGCGGCGCGCCAGTTCATAGGCCACCTTCACCGCCAGCAGAATCTCGTCGCCGTTCGGCGAAGTCACCATCGCCCCGGGGTCCACGTTCAGCACCTCGCGATAGTGCGTCAGCGCCTTATCCGTCTCTGCGGTGGACTCCGCCACGGCGCCCTCGATGAACGCCGCCAGCGCCTCCGCCTTGCGCTGATTAGCGCGAGTCAGTTTCGAAGCCTCCACCGCGGGAGCGATATCCCCCGGCAGAAAATCCGTCACCTGAGCCCCCCCCCGGCGGTCGTCCGCCGCGGAGTCGTCCTGCGC
>JBGTNO010000229.1:0-12828 GCA_041743065.1 Chthoniobacterales bacterium | reverse complement strand
CCCATGCCGATGTCCTCCAAAGTCCGCACCGGCCGTTTGCGCAGCGCGGGCACTTCCGCCTGCAAGCCCGCTTCCGGCGAGAGCGTGCCTCGCGCATAGCCACTGCGGTCCAGGGATTCCGCGAAAATGGTGTAGGGTTTGTCCGACTTTGGCCTGACGAGCACATCGTAAGTCTCGGCCACGCCAATGCGAAACTCGTGAAAGGTCACGGGCTTGACACGTTTGCCATCCACCATCACGACCTGCATATCGAGCCCCGGGATGCGCACATCGTAGTTGCTCATGGCCGACGCGTTGATGAAACGCAGCCGCACCGTCTCGCCGGGGTTGAAAATGCCCGTCCAGTTCGAGGCCGGGTCGTGGCCATTCATTAGATACGTATATTCAAAGCCGGTGATCGAGGTGAAATCGACCGGGCTCATCCGCATCTCGCCAAAGCCCAGCCGGTCGGCGGCGACCTCCGCGAATCCCTTTTCCCCCGCGTCTTGGAAGAAGTCGAAGAGCGTCCGCTGCTGAAAGTTATAATAGCCTTCGTCCATCGTGATGTTGCGGAACGCCTTTTCCGGTCCGTCCTCCGTCCAGTCCGAGAGCACCACCACATAGTCACGCTGCGCCTTGATCGGATCGCCCCCGCGCGGTTCGATGACCATGGCGCCATACATGCCGGTCTGCTCTTGGAACTTCGAGTGACTGTGATACCAGTAAGTGCCCGATTGCTTGAGCGTATAGTTATAGTGATAGGTCCGGCCCGGGGGGATGCCCTTGAAGTTAACCCCAGGCACGCCATCCATCGCGAACGGGACCAGGATGCCATGCCAGTGGATCGAGCTGTGATCGGTGTCCATGAGGTTGTTCGTCACGTTCATCTCGACGTGATCGCCCTCGCGCAGATGCACGAGCGGCCCCGGCACGGTGCCGTTGATCGCCGTGGCGCGGACGCGCTGCTTCCGCCCATTCACCACGAACGGCATGTAATCGATCTCGAAATCGTAGCGGTTGAGCGGCCCGGACTCCGTGACGCTGGCGGGATTGGCGCTACGGCCGCGAGATAGCGCCCACGCAGGTATGGGTAGCGCGCTGGCAATGGCGGTGGTGAAGACGCCGGCGCCGAACTGGCGGAGAAAGCGTCGGCGGGTGATGATGATTTGCTCGTTTTCCATGGTGGTTGGGGTGGGACAGACGAAGTAATGACTATCGCCCGCCTCGGCCTTGGGATTCAACGCGTCTCACTCACTTTTGCTTTGCAAATTTTGCGCTCTGGTCCGGGCGCGAAACGCTGTCGGGGACTCGCCGACCAGTCTTTTGAAGACACGATTGAAATGCGGGATGGATTGAAAGCCGACGGAATAGGCGACTTCGCCCACGCGCACGTCTGGACTGGTGAGAATTTCACGTGCCTGCTCGATGCGGATGCGTGAGAGGTATTCGGTGAAACTTTCTTCGGTCACTTTCTTAAACATCCGGCTGAAATAGCTGGTGCTGACTTTGGCCGCACGCGCTGCGTCGGCCAATGACAGAGGCTCCCTTTTGTGATCGTGGATATATTTGCGCCCCCGGGCGACGGCCCGCATTTGCCCATCGGGGCTGGTCAGGCGGAACTGTTGCGCGGTGAGCGATGCCTGCTGCGCAAACATGATCAACAGGCGCACGACCGCTCCATGCCGTTTTGTGGAGAGCGCGGGACTTTGGAAAAACGCCTTTCGCAAATGAGTGCGGTCGATCTTTGACTCCCAGCGGTCGAGCAGGGATATGGTTTGCTCAAACTGCTCTTCGCTCGGTTCTCCCAAGGTGAGCGGCCCGATCTCGACGAAGCCGATCGTGAAACCCTCAGCCCTCATTGGCACTGCGGTCTGGCACAGGCCGCCGAGGCAGGTGACGGTTTGCGGCTCCTCAACGGCGTGGGCAGCGACGACGCGATCCGCCCGCGCGCAGGCGATGCAGGAACGACCCGCCCCGATCATAAGGCGGCAGAAGGGATTCAAGCAATCCGCGTGGCGCTTGTGCGGTGGCCAGTCGGCGACAGATACCAGTCGAACTTGCAGGCCGGTCACCTCCCGCAATGCGGCCATCTGCTCGCGGATAGTCACGTGGCTTGCCAGTCGCCCGACCAGATGGCTGCATTCTTCATCCGTCATGGATGTTTCCTCCGGGCCATCTCAATGGGAATGGTCGTCGGGCGCAAGCGAAGGGGATGCGGGCATCGCAGCCGGATCGGCACCGCCGCTGGGTTCCGGTCCACCCTCTTCCTGATGACCGCCGCTCTCGAATCCCTCGACCATGGGCTTCACCGCCGCGCCGTGGAGATAGACCATCTTCGAGCCGAGGTCCGCGTTTTGCAGCACGAGATACGTCGCAAGCGCCCCGGTGAGCAGAAACGCCCAGTTCGCCTTCGGCGTGTTCGACGTGCGCGGCGTGCTTTCCGCGGCCACCGGCGCGTCATTCCTGGTCCAGAAGCTCCACGCCGTGAGGATCGCGCCGATGACCAGAATGACCCAGCCGGTATTCTTGTGCGTGCCCATGATTTTCTCGATGGCCTCGTTCGCCGGAGTGCTGCGCGCGGCCATGCCGGTCCAGACGACGAGCACCAGCGAAAGAAATGCGAGATAGAGCGTGGCGCGACCCGCCACGAGCAGCGCCGGCTTTTTCATCCAAGTGCCAAGGCAGTAGAGGAAGAGCATCGTCGGGATGAGCGCGATGGGGAAATGCACGAAGGCCGGATGGACATTGAGCATCTTGGAGAGGCCCTCGAAGCCGTATTGCGAGAAGTCGATCCACGGACCGCCCGATTCGCCATGTCCCTCCGCCGCGAGCGCCGAGAGAGGCTGGAGGAGAGAGAGAAGGAGGATAGCTTTGCCTGCGACAATCGGAATCGTGGCGGCACGACAGGTGGAATGATGGATGCTCATAGATGCGCTCGTTACCTTTAGGAACGAGACTCATGCCCCAAATCCCTCAGACTTTTTTGAACCACCCGCAAAAAATCCGCCCTGTCTTCCGCGCTGCCGAAAAGCTCGCTGCACCCAAAACTTCTTGAGGGATTCGCGCTGCCGCTTCCGTTATAGTTGAGAAAGACATGGATGACGAACTTCTCGATCGACAACTCCGGCGGCTTGCCGAGCGGCGTCCCACAGCCGCGTCGGGCGGGATCGAGGCCGAAGTGTGGCGGCGCATCCGCGCGCAGACGACGCTCGCTCTGGCGCGGCCGATCTATCTGTCGGCGAAACTTTTTGGCGGCAGCCTGACGCTGGCGGCAGGCATGGGGCTGCTTCTTGCCATCACGTTTCGGGACATGTCCGCTGATGCTTCGATTGACGGACTCGTTCTGGACCGGCGCCTGTTTTCCATCGACGCGCCTGCGCTTCCATCCACGCGGCTCGGTCTGCACCTCTCGCGATGAATCCCAAGCTCCGGCTCGCGCTGCAACTGCTCGCGGTGGCGCTCGTCGCTGCCATTACCTGTTGGCTCACGGGGTGGCTGCTGCCGGAGCGGCGCGGACATGACGTGGTGGGCAGCCACTACTCGATCCACCATGCGCTGGACCTCACGGAGGAGCAGGAGCGGGCGCTGGTCGGCGTGGAGGAACGCTATGAAGTGCGCTGGAAGGAGCTTGCGATCGAGATCCAGCAGGCAAATGTCGAGCTGGCGGCCAGCCTGCGGCGCGATCAGGCATGGTCGTCCGGCGTGGCCGCGTCCGTGGAGCGGATCACGCGCGCTCAAGGCGATCTGCAAAAGGCGACGCTGGAGCACGTCTTCGCCATGAAGCCGCACCTGACGCCCGAACAATACGAACGGCTTCTGGATCTGTGCGCGGAGTCGTTGGAGCGCAGCCCGGAATCACCTCGCGGGCATTGAGAAACGCGCCATGCCGGGCGACGGGGCGGATTCGCGAACGCGCCGGCGAACTGGACAGGACGAAGCCGGTGGTGACCTACTGCGCAACCGGTTATCGCGCGAGCATCGGCGCGAGCCTGCTGCAGCAAGCGGGCTTCCGGGACGTGCGGACTATGCCCGGGAGTTGGACCGCGTGGAATGCCGCGGGCCGGCCAGTCGCGCAATAGACAGCGAAACTCGAACAAACAAACACACTATGAAAGACACCATCCAAATCAACGAACACATCACCGTCGGCCCGCAGCCTTCGGAGGAGGAACTCGCGCAACTCGCCGCCCAAGGCACCAAGAGCATCGTCAACCTCCGCACCGACGGAGAGGAAGACCAGCCGCTTTCTCCTGCTGCGGAAGGCGAAGCCGTCAGGAGGCTCGGGCTCGAGTATCGGCACATCCCGGTTTCGCCGCAGGGCATGAAGCCGGAGCTGGTGGACCGGTTCCGCGCGGAGATCGCGAAGCTGCCCGCGCCCATCCATGTCCACTGCGCCTCGGGCAAACGCGCCGGGGCTTTCTCCATGATGCATGCCGCAGTCGAGCGCGGCGCGACCGGGGAGCAAACCCTGGAGGAGGCAAAGAAAATGGGCTTCGAATGCGATCAGCCGGAGCTGGAGCAATTCGTGAAAAGCTACGTGGATCAGCACTGATGAAAGCCATGAAACACCTCGCTCTTCTCACCCTCGCGCTAGTCATCGTCGCGCTTACCGCCCACGCCGCCGACAAATCGGTCGAGCATCGCGTCGTTTTTGAAGTGACGATGGAGGGCGAGAAGCAATGGACCGGCGTCCTCAACAACGTCGAAAACATCCAGAAATCCCTCGGCGCCGAGAGCACGGAGATCGAAGTCGTCGCGCACAGCAACGGCCTCGGACTCGTCTTGAAAACGAACGAAGCACTCGCGGAGCGGATGAAGAAGATCGCCGCGACCGGCGTCGTTTTCGCCGCGTGCGAAAACACGATGAAGAAGAAGGAAGTGACCAAGGACGACCTTCTGCCGTTCGTGACCTCGGTGGATTCGGGTGTGTCCGAAGTCGTCCGCAAACAGGAAGCCGGCTGGTCTTATATCAAATCCGGGAGCTGACGGGCGGCTCTGCAGGCGCTCTGGTGCAAGGGGCCGACAATTCCCTGGCAGCAGACTCGCGAGCGTGTCGGCGATGCGTGCAGTTCATGAACGCGACCTCCTCCCGCGAAGTGCGGTTCAGGTCACGGAATCGCGCCGACATCCGGTTTCACGGCGGCAATCATGCCGTAGGCCATCGCGTCATCCGCATAGGCGCGGCGAATGGCGCGGAAGCTGGCGGCGAAGCGGCGCGTATTGTCATCCATGAAAGGAAGAAGCAGGCGCACCCACGGTCGCCGGAGCGTGCGCTCACAGATCTCCCACGTCCGCTCGACCTGGCGCGTGATGTCTTCCGCAGAAAAGACCTCGAACCCGGCGGACTCCATCCAGCCGGTGTAGTCGTTCATGCTGCCGAGAGAGGGACAGAGCATTCCGCGGCAGACTTCATCCACGAGCTGTGGGTTCGCTGCCGCCGATCCGCGCTCGGCCGCGAGCCACGCGCAGAGTGCCAGCGAACCGCCGGGCCGCAGCACTCGCGCGCAGCGGCGGAAAAAGTCCGCCTTGTCCGTCAGATGCTCGCTGCACTCGATCACCCACACCGCGTCGAAAGCATCCGGCGGGAGTTCGAGCGTGTTCGCATCCCGCACCTCGAAGCGCACTTGTCCGCCGAGACCCGCCCGTCGCGCCCGCCTTTCGGCCATCCGCTGCTGAGCCGGGCTGATTGTAATGCCGAGCACCGAGCAGTCCAACTCGCGCGCCAGCCAGAGGGATGAGCCGCCCAGACCGCAACCAGCATCGAGCACCCGCGCGCCGCGGGGAATCCCCGCCGTTTCCGCGAGACGCCGGATGAGTTTTCTCTGCGCCTCCGCCGGCGATTCGTCGCCTTCCCAGTAGCCGTGATGAATATGCACGCCCCACAGCCAGCGGTAGAAAATTGAGAGCCGGTCGTAGTGCTCTCGCACCTCATCGACGGAAGATAATGTGGCCGCGTTCATCCGAGATTGTGGTTTTTCAGGAGGAGCTTCCGCGCCCGATAAATACGGGTTTCCACCGCTTTGGCCGTGATCCCAAGCATTACCGCGCATTGCTCGTGGGTGTGGCCCTCGATCGCGGAAAGGAGCAGCGCGACGCGCAAATCGTGCGGCAGCTCCGCAATGGCGTTCTCCAGCGCTTTCAGACGCTCGCGCGTTTCCGCCTCCGCGTCTGGGGCGGAATGCGGCGAAGCGCGTTTGCGTTCGAGTTCATCATCGATCGAATCGGTGGCCCGGGCCTGGCGCTGCTGCCGGCTGCGCGCGTGATCGCGGCACAGATTAGCCGCAATTGAGTAGAGCCAGGTGTTGAACTGGTTCCGGGGCTTGAACCGTCCGATGCCGAAATACGCCCGAACGAAGGTCTCCTGCAGCAGGTCGTGCGCGGTCGCGCGGTCGCGCGTGTAGCGGCCGATGAACCGGAAAAGCGGCTCCTTGTATTTCTCGATGAGACCATCCAGCGCGCTGTCGTCGCCCTTTTGCAGAGCGAGAACGAGGGGCAAATCGGGGTCATCGTGGGAAATCGCCATGCGCCTGACTTCCGCCGTCACTCTTCCTGCCGGGGAGCGGTCCGCAGGGCGTCGGCGGTGAGCTCGATGAGCCGGTCGTATTGCTCCGCCGTCAGGATCGGGCGCATGGCAAAGACGTGATCGAGCACGGCCTGCTGCAATTCTCCCTGCGCCCGGTGAATCTTCCGCACCGCCGCCTCGACCCGCACGGACTCGACCTTGTCGGCTACGAGCGCCGCGGCCAGATCCTCGTTTGCTACGCGGATCGCCGCGATCAGCTCATCTCGCCGCCGGGCAAACTCCTGCTCGACCGGCTCGAGCTTCTCCTCCTGCTCCTCGCCGATGTTCAACTGGCCATGAATCCAGTGGTGACTGGCAGCGGGGCTTTCCGGCGGACGGCGCATGGTGCGCGCGCACACCAGAAACGCGAGCATCGCCGTCCCGGCCAGCAGGGCGAAGAAGGCCAGCAGACGCAGCATGGATTTCATCGTAATGCCTGCATGGCCGTCAGCCGCAGCATGGGAGCGCTCTCGGAGAAGACCCGCAGCCCCAGCGCTCGCGAGGCCGGGGACTCCGCTTGGGCAGGTGCCCCCATCCTCGCAAAACCGGCACCGAGCACCATCGCCAGCGCGATGGAGGCCGCGGCGACGTGCTGCCGCCAGAACCATTGGGCGAACTGCTCGAGGTGGGAATGGCCTGGCGATTCGACGCGGCGGCGGATTTCCCGCCACACATCTTCGCGGAGATAATCGGGGGCGGCAGGAATCGGGCGCGCGGCCAGTTGGTTGAGCAAAGCATCAAGATCGTTCATAATTTGTTTCAACGAGACCCGCGTCCCAATCCCTCACGAAATTTTTGTCAGCGGGCTGGAGAGGGCATGGATGTAATGACCGTCACGATCACGTTGAGACTAGCAGAGAATTCTGAGATACGGACACGCCTGGCGATCCAACGCCTCCCGCGCTAGCGGCTGTCACGGACATCCTCCCACGTCCAGCCGCCGTTCTCGACATAGGCTTTGAGAAGCGTCCGACGCTGTTCGTGCACCTTGATCGCGTCTTTGAACTCCGCGTCGCCCACCACCGGAATTCGCCCTTCGCGCAAGCGCGTAAGATCGGGCGGCGGCGGTGGAGAAGCGGCCTCTTCCACATAGTCCGACCGGAGAATAGCGACCAATCCATCGAGCGCCCGCTGGACCGGTTCGATGGCGATAGCAGGCAGCCGGTGCTCCTTTTCCACGCCCGCCGACAGGATGAGCAAGGAGTCGTGCAGCGTAGCGAGACTCGGGGCCACGGCGGTGCGACGCTCGACGCTGTGGAAATAATGCAGCACCGGATACGCGAGGTGACGCTGGGCGTGGATGTCGATCATTTGCGCCAGTTGCACCAGGTGGGTTGAGATGCCTCCGAAACTCTCGCCGTCCCATGCGCGGGCGACGATCTCCGAGGGACTGGTTCCGAGATTCGAGACGGCGGCTCCAAGCTGGTGCTTTTCCGCCGCGGCCGAGACCACGGGAATGAGATAGGTAATGGCGAGCGTGACGAGGAACAATCCGTTCAAAGTCGCGATCACCGTCGCAATCCGCCACGCGTCGCCTCCCGGCACAAAATCGCCAAGGCCCAAGGTGAAGAGAGTGTAGCCCGTAAAGTAGATGCGCTCCGCGAGATCGGCTTCCTCGCCCGTGGCACCATGCACGACCGCGCCGCCATCGGCGGTGAAGATCAGCAGATACCCGAGGAACACGGCGACAATCCAGACGAGCACGGTCGTCAGCAAAATCACGGTCCCGGTCGCTTTCAACAGCGCATGACAGCCTCCAGAGCGCGCCTGATGGATTCGCAGCACCGAAGCCCACATTGCCCTCGCCAACCGTCGCGTCAGCGGCCCGCCTCCCGCGAAGCCGACCGTAGTCCAGAACGCATCAAACATCGTGGCCACGACGATGAGAGTTCCGGCGATAATTAAGGTTACGTTCATTGGCGGCACCTAAAGATACGGGCAGTGGAAGCCTGCCGCATTCCAAAAGGCGTGCGGCAGCGGCACGAGGATCGACGCGAGGATCGCAAAGGTCGCGTAGCCGAGCCAGCGGCGACCGGGTGTGATCGGGGTCACGTCGTTGAGCGGCGGCGTGCCTCGGCCCGCGATGAAGAAGACGATGATCGCCCACATCATGAGGCCCGGCCAGACGAAGATCGCCAGTAGGAAAAGCGTCCACATCGCGATGCTGCTGATTGCGCCACCGATGCGCTGGCCAAACATCGCGCGCGGTGTGACCGCCATCGAGCTGGCCGATGGGCAGGAGATTGAGCGCGGTGATGAAAAGACCGAGCCATCCGGCGAAGGCGATCGGGCTGAGGCGGATGATGTGGCCGGCCTGGAGCGCGTCGCCGAGCGAGAGCTTCGCGAGCAGCGCGAAAAGCACCGACGAGCCGACCGAGGTTCCGCCAAGCATGTGGGCGGCGGGCGCGGTCTCGACCGGCAGGATGGTCGAGGATTGCAGGCCGACGAGCAGCGCGGGAATCGCCACGACCAGTCCGGCGAGCGGCCCGGCTACCGCGACATCGAACAGCGCGCGCCGGTTCTCCGACGGAGACCGCATTTGAATGAATGCGCCGAAAGTCCCGAGCGCGAAGGGCACCGGAATGAAGAACGGAGGCGTGACGTTGATCCCGTGGCGCCGCGCCATGAAGTAGTGCCCCATTTCGTGAACGCCGAGGATGGCGAGCAGCCCGAGGGAATAGGGCAACCCCGCCGCGAACCGCGCCGGCTCGCGCAGCAGGTCGATGCCCTGATGTGCCGCGCCCGCCCAGGTCGTGGTCAGCACCGTGAGCGCAAAGAGGAGCCAGTGCAGCCACGGGCGCACCGGCTTTTCCATCGTGGCTTCCTCGACGGGTTTCGGCAGCAGGATGATCGCGCTGCCGAGCTTCTCGTCCTCCTGGATGAGCGGCACAGTTCGATCCGAGAGGGCGCTCTTGATTTTCTCGAAGACGGCAGTCGCCGGTTCGCGCAGCCGCCCGCGAAACACCTGAACGCCTTGTTCCTCCGTCGCGATGCGGACATCCATTGCCTCACGAATCGCCGCAGGCTGATCGCTCTCGTGGAGCATCCGCGGCTCGATCTCCACCATCGCCTCGCCCTCGTCACCCGGAACTCCGAGGAGCATCCAGACCATGAGGAAGCAGAAGAGCAGCACCATCCAGAACCACATCCCACCGAGCAGCGCCCCGCCCGGCATCATGAAGAGTATCATGAGCGGCAGCATGAGCAGCAAGATGTAGATCAGGCGCGAGGAGACTTCGGAGTTTCGTTTGGTTTTCATGGATTGAATTCAATCGGGCGAATCTGCGGAGCCAGCTTGGGAGCGGATGAAGAATCGCTCGCCGGCGAAGATGAGCGCCATGCCGATGAGCGACGCCCAAATGACCAGCATGTCCGACTGCGCCTTGACCCAGACGAACGCGCCGAGCACCACCAGGTCCAGCACGATCGACGTGACGATGATCGCGGCGTTCGCTGAAATCTCTTTCCGGAGATACCGCAGGACGCCCCACTGCACCGCGATGTCCATGACGAGATAGAAGATCGCGCCGAGCGATGCGATCCGGCTGAGATCGAAGAAGATCGTAAGCAGCATGGCCAGGACGATCGTATAGACCAGCGTGTGCCGTTGGATCGTTCCCGGCATGCCAAAGTGCCGGTGCGGCACGAGCTTCATATCCGTCAGCATCGCCAGCATCCGGGACACGGCGAAGACGCTGGCGATCACGCCGGAGACCGTCGCCACGATGGCGAATCCCACGGTGAACCATAAACCGAATTGCCCGAACGCGGGTTCCGCGGCACGGGCGAGGGCATAGTCCCTTGCCTCGACGATTTCCGCGATGGAGAGATTTCCGCCCACGGCCAAAGTCACCAGCACATACAGCGCAACGCAGATGCCAATAGAGATCACAATGGCGCGTCCGACGTTTCTGTGCGGATCCACAATTTCGCCGCCGCTGTTCGTGATGGTGGTGAAGCCTTTGTAGGCGAGGATCGCCAGCGCGACCGCCCCGAGAAATCCGCCCGCACCGATCCCCTTCGGCGCGACGGAAATGCTTTCGAAGGACAGGCCCGACGCCCAGAGGCCGCCGATGGCCATCGCCGCCAGGCCGCCGATCTTCACGAACGCCATCGCGAAGGAGAAGCTCTGGATCGCCTTGTTGCCCAGCACGTTGACGAAAAAGGCGAGCGCCAGCAGGCCGACCCCCAATGCCGGCACCAGCCACCTGTTGTCGCCGGTGTCGAAGGGTTGCAATGCGTAGGCGCCGAACGTGCGGGCGACGAGGCTCTGGTTGACGACCATCGAGAAATACATCAGTAGTGCGAACGCCCCGGTCATCGCCGACCTGCCATAGGCTTTCTCGAGATACATCGCGATCCCGCCGGCTGAAGGGTGGGCGTTGGAAAGCTTCACATAGGCATAGGCGCTGAATCCGGCCACCACGGCAGCCGCGAGGAATGCGAGCGGAAACCATTCCCGCGCGAGTTCCGCCACCTGTCCGGTGAGAGCGAAGATTCCGGCGCCGATCATCACGCCAGTCCCCATCGAGACCGCGCCGGCTAGTGACAGACTGTTTGCCTCGTATTTCGCGGATCGGCGCCCTGAATCGTTCATAGCGAAATCCGGCGCAGGCGGAAGGTGACCAGGAACGGGTTGAAGTGAAAGGGGATGCCTCGCATAAGTTCATCATCCGCCGTCGCCGCGAACCCGGCTACGCATTCGCCCGGAAAGACTCCGCATTTTTTTCGGATGGACCGGTAACAGCTCGTTCGAGGTGCGCTCAGGCGCACCCGGTATGTGCCACGGACGTGATCATCGCATTGCGGATTGCCCGCAGCACGTTTTACCTTTCCTCCAGCGCTTCGTAGCCGGAGATGACGTCGAAGAGTTCTTCGTCGATGCCGCTTTGGCGGAGGCGGTGGAAGGTGCGGTTCAGGTCTTCCAATAGTTCGTCGATGTTTTTGTCGGCGCGTTGCATGGCGGCGAGGCGGCTGGCGTTTTCGCTGGCGAGCGATTCGGCGCAGGCGCGGAAGAGGGAGATGAAAAGGAATTCGCGGATGAGGGCGCGCAATGTGGCGGTGCCGCCGCGCAGGACTTCGGGTGGGTTCTTTGTCGGCCACGGGATCGCGGTCAGCGCCTTGCTCCATTGGGCATCGAGCGGGAGCAGGCGCTGGCTCACGGGCTCATAGAGCGATCCGGTTTTGGGGCGGTTGTGAAAGACGTAAACTTGGTCGTAATCGCCCTTGTCCCGATGCGCCTGGCTTTCGATCTGAATCCGTCCGACGAGCGGGGCGATGGCTTGGATGGAATTGGGGACGTTGAAGGTTCCGAGAATGGGCAGGCCGGCATCGATCAGGCGTGCCTGAACGCGTTCGCCGACGGCCCACACTTGCGGTTCGCCCGGGAGGTCGGCGAGAGTCTTGATAGCGAAGTCGGCAACCACGTCATTGAACTGCCCGACGAGTCCCTGGTCGGAGCCGAAGACGATCGCTCCGATGGCTCCGGCTTTGGATTTCCGCGGTTCTTCCGGCATTGCGTGGGTCGCTGCGAGTTCGCGAAAGCAGGCGCCGAGGCCGAGTTCCACCGTGTGGTTGTAATCGCCCAGGGCGCGCACGGATTGCTCGTATTGACCGATGCTCGACGCGGCCAGGGCTTTCATCGTGCGGACGACGGATTGCAGATCGCCGGCTCCGCTGATTTTCCTGCGCAGACTTTCGGTGGTGTCGCTCACGGCTTTTTCCCAGAGTCGGTTTTCGAATCGGGCTTGGGCTGGAACGGCGCGAGCGCCTGGCGGGCGAGGTCGATGATGGCTTTGCGATCCTCGTCGCTGAGCTTGTCGGCGGTCTCGAAGCGGGCGCTGATTTCCGCCTGGATTTTGGTGGCGGCTTCGTGCACTGCGTTTTCGGCGTCGGTCATCTGTTCGAGCGGCACGGTGTCGAACAGCTCCGCAGTCAAGGCGAGCAGCGTCGCGATTTGCGCGGGCACGGAAACGGGCGCGAGTTCGGATTGTTTGAGGCACGCGCGGATGCGGCGGCCGTGCGCGATGATCTTGCGCGTGTTGTCGTCGAGTCGCGCGCCGAAGCGGGCGAAGGTTTCCAGTTCCTCAAACTGCGCGTAGGCGAGCTTGAGATCGCCCGCGACGGCGCGATAGGCCGCGCGCTGGGCTTTGCCGCCGACGCGCGAGACGGATTTTCCGACGTCGACCGCAGGCAGCACGCCCAGCTCGAACAGCGTGGGCGAGAGATAGATCTGCCCGTCCGTGATGGAGATGAGGTTGGTCGGAATGTAGGCGGAAATATTCTGT
>JBGTNO010000228.1:0-3013 GCA_041743065.1 Chthoniobacterales bacterium | reverse complement strand
GCTGGAGCTGGCCACCGAGTGGGATGTGTCGGGCAGCGATCCGGCCAGCCTGCGCGCCTACGCCGGGCTCCTGCGCGAGGATGGCCGGGATGCCCTGGCGGAGGTGTATCTTCGACGGGCTGGCGATCTTCCCGCGAGCGCCCTCCCAGGGAACACCATCCCGCCCCTGTGGCGGCCGTGAGATTTGATTTCTCTCGGGAACGGCGCTAAGGGTCGCCCTGACCATGGGCGAGAAATCAATGGGAGTGACATCCTTTACCGAGATCCCAGCTTGGGCGGAGATCGGTTCGGGCTGGCGGCGTCTGCATGGGCGTTTCCAGGAGAGCGGCTACAGTGTGGAGTGGCACGACTTCGAGCATCGGCGCGATCTGGACTGGTCCCGGAGCTTTCATCCCGGCGGGGTCGAGATTTGCATGAACCTGGCGGGTAACGGCTCCGTGCGGACGAATCAAAGCCAGCTGCAACTGACGCCGCTGACCGCGGGTTTCTACGCCCAGCGCGAAAACGGGCTCACCGGAATTCGGGCGGGCGGAGAGCGGCACCAGTTCATCACGGTCGAGCTGTCGTCGGCTTTCCTCGACCGTTATCTGCCCATGGCGGACAAGGGCCTCCATCCCAACTTGAAAAAGAAAACCGGGGCCTGGGTCTCGGAGCCGATTCGCCTCGGCGCGGTGCACCAGCAGATGATCGCGACCCTCCAGCATCCACCCGTGTATGCGGCGGCGACGGGCATGTGGTATCACGCCAAGGCCATGGAGGTGGCTTCGGCTTTTCTGTTTCGCCCGAGCGACAGCGACGAACTTTTCTGCCAGCGCCAGAAACGGCAAAATCAGGAGCGGGTGGAGAGTGTGATCGCGGTGCTGAAGGAAAATCTGGCGGAAGGACTGCCGCTGAAGGAGATCGGCCGGCGGGTGGGCTGCAGTCATTTTCACCTGAGCCGGATCTTCTCCCAGGAGACGGGGAAATCGATTTTCCAATACCTGCGCGAGCTGCGGCTGGAGCGCGCGGCGGAGCTGTTGCGCGAGGGGAGATTGAATGTCACCCAGGTTGCGCTGGAGGTCGGTTACTCGAGTCCGAGTCATTTCAGCACGGCGTTTCACGAATCGTTTGGATGCTGTCCCGGCCTGTATCCGATGGCGACGACCACGCAGCGCAAGGTCAATCAGCGGCGGTCCTGACCGAGCGTTCGGCCCGGGGGTGGATCAAAATGCCCTTGCGCCCACCCCAGTCGGCTCGCCAAAACTCCCCTCCACCATGCCGCCGCCCAATATCCTCCTCCTCACCAGCGACCAGCAGCACTTCACCGCCCTCGGCGCAACCAACCCGCGCATTAAGACCCCCGCGCTCGACCGGCTCTGCCGCGAAGGCACGCGCTTCGACCGCGCCTATTGCTGCAACCCCGTCTGCTCCCCCTCGCGCGCCAGCATCATCACCGGTCAATATCCCGCGTGGCATGGCTGCTGGACCATCGGCGTCAAACTCCCCGAGGATGTCCCCACCGTCGGCGAGATTTTCCAAGGCCAGGGCTACCGCTCGACCCTCATCGGCAAGGCGCATTTCCAGCCGCTGCAATCCGAGCCCGGCTCCGAATCGATCGAATGCCAGCCCACGCTGCGCAACCTCGATTTCTGGCGCGATTTCCATGGCCCCTGGTATGGCTTTTCCCACGTCGAACTCGCCCGCATGCACGCCGACGAATCGCACGTCGGACAGCACTACGCGCTTTGGATGGAGGAAAAAGGGCTGGCGAACTGGGCCGATTACTTCCGCCCGTGGCCCGATGCCGCCGCGAGCCGCCCCTACTATGAGCGCGCAGAGCGGCACTGGGAGTTGCCGGAGGAATTTCACCACACCCGCTGGATCGGCGAGCGCACCATCGCAAATATCGAGGAGGCCGCCGCCGAGGAGCAGCCGTTCTTTTTGTGGGCGAGCTTTTTCGATCCGCACCCACCTTACCTCGTGAGCGAGCCGTGGGCCTCGATGTATCGGCCCGAAGACATGGAGCCCGGTCATTTCGTCGAGAGAGAGTTCGAGGACATGCCCGCGCATTTTCAAAAAACGCGCGAGGAAAACCCCGACTTCACCGGCTATCAGGAGCCCGGCGGCCATACCTTGCACGGGTGCCATTCCCACCGGCACGACGAGGAGAAACTCCGGCAGGACATGGCCGTCTATTACGGCATGACCAGCTTTATGGATCAGGAAATCGGGCGCATCCTCGACACGCTCGACCGGCTCGGCCTGGCCGAAAATACCCTCGTCGTTTTCACCAGCGACCATGGGCATTTCCTCGGCCAGCACGGCCTCGTGGCCAAGGGGCCGTTTCATTATGAGGATGTCGTGCGTGTGCCCTTCATCGTGCGGCAGCCGGGCGTCGTCCCCGCGGGAAAAGTGAGCGACTCCCTGCAATCGCTCGTCGATCTTGCCCCCACCTTTCTCCGCGCCGCCGGCCTTCGCGTGCCGGGCCTCATGCAGGGGATCGACCAGATGCCCGTGTGGCGCGGCGAGCAGCCCGCCGCGCGCGAGATGGCCATCGTCGAGAATCGCCACAACCCCACCCGCATGCACCTCCGCACCTGGATCGAGGCGCGGTATAAACTCACCCTTTACCGTGACCAGGAGGAGGGCGAGCTGTTCGATCTCGAGACCGATCCCGGCGAGTTGCGCAATCTGTGGCATGATCCGGCCAGTCAGGAAATCCGCGAGCGCCTCATGCAGCGCTGCCTCCGAGCCGAGATCGCCCGCGAGCCCACCCGCATGCCGCGGATCGCGGAGGCGTAGGGCGCCCCCTGATCCAAGCTCGGCTTCCTGCTTTTGGCTCCGTCTGAGTGAGAGCAAGATCACCGCGCTATCTCCGCCGCACACGCTCCCTTCCTGCGGCAAATCCACCATCCGCTCGCTCAACTTTCAGCGAGCGCGGCGATAGCCACCACCCGGGCCACCCGGCGCCTGCAGACCGGCCAGGGCGCTCTCGCGCTCGGCCCCCGCCGGCAGGGATTCCGCCCACGCCTTG
>JBGTNO010000227.1:0-5171 GCA_041743065.1 Chthoniobacterales bacterium | reverse complement strand
CTGACCTTCTGGACGCCGAATATCAACATCTTCCGCGATCCGCGCTGGGGGCGCGGGCAGGAGACCTACGGCGAGGATCCCTGGCTGACCGCCGCGCTGGGGGTGGCCTTTATGCGGGGGCTGCAGGGCGACGATCCCCGCCACCTAAAGGTCGCCGCCTGCGCGAAGCACTACGCCGCGCACAGCGGACCCGAGGCCGAGCGCCACACGTTCAACGCAAGGGTGTCGCCGCGCGATCTTCGCGAGACGTATCTGCCGGCTTTCGAAGCGCTGGTCAGGGCAGGGGTCGAATCTGTCATGGGCGCCTATAACCGCACCAACGACGAGCCATGCTGCGGCAGCCCCACTTTGCTCGAAGAGATTCTGCGGCGGGAATGGGGCTTCGAGGGCCATGTGGTGTCCGACTGCTGGGCTCTCCGCGATTTTCACGAAAATCACAAGATCACCAAGGACGCCACGGAATCCGCCGCGCTCGCGCTTTCCGCCGGCTGCGACCTGAACTGCGGCTGCACCTACCCGCATCTCCTCGAGGCGGTGCAACGCGGCCTGCTGACGGTGGGGGATATCGACCGGTCCTTCACGCGGCTGGCGAAGACCTGGCTGAAGCTGGGGATGTTCGACGACCCCGCCACCGTTTCCCACCGCGAAATTCCCTTCAGCGTCGTGAACTGCGATGCGCACCGCCAGCTCGCCCGCGAGGCAGCCCAGCGGTCGTGCGTGCTTTTGAAGAACGAGGGCGGCCTGCTGCCGCTGCCGAAGAAAGCCCGCGCCTACTATGTGACCGGACCAAATGCCGCCAGTGTCGATGTCCTGATGGGAAACTACTACGGCGCGAGCGGGCGATTGACGACGATCCTGGAGGGGATCTCCGCCGCGGTCGATAGGGCGACGTTTGTGGAATACCGCCAGGGCTCGCAGCTCGTCGTGGATAATGTGAATCCTGTCGATTGGGTCAGCCACGAAGCCACGCTGACGGACGCGACGATCGCCGTGATGGGGATCTCGCCCATGCTGGAGGGTGAGGAAGGCGACGCCATCGCCTCCGCGGATCTGGGCGATCGCTTGGATATTGGGATGCCCGCGAATCAGATGCGGGCCTTGCGGAAGCTCAAGAAAGCCAACGCCAGGATCGTGCTCGTCCTCACCGGCGGCAGCCCGATCGCCATGGGCGAGGCCTTTGCCCTGGCGGACGCGGTCCTCTGGGTCTGGTATCCCGGGGAGGCGGGCGGCGAGGCCGTCGCCGATGTTCTCTTCGGCGATGTCCCGCCCTCCGGCCGGCTGCCGATCACGTTTCCGAAATCGCTCGACCAGCTTCCGCCGTATGCCGACTACGCGATGGCGGGGCGGACTTACCGCTACCTGGAGGACGAGCCGCTCTTCCCCTTCGGGTTCGGACTTTCCTACACCACCTTCCGGTATGACGGCATCAGCTTGAGCGGGGACACCATCCCTTCCGGCGAAAGCGTCACCGCGACGGTGCGGCTGACCAATACCGGCGCGCGGGATGCGGGGGAGATCGTGCAGCTGTACCTACGCTGGCCCGAGGCGGATGGTTCTCCTCTTCAGGCTCTAAAAGGCTTCCGGCGGATTGCCCTGAAGGCCGGGGAATCTGGCTCGGTCGATTTCCCGCTCGGGCCGGAGCATCTCGCGCTGGTCGATGAGGCCGGGCGGTCGTCCGTTCGCCCCGGTCGCGTGGAGGTGATTGCCGCCGGAGCCTGTCCCATCCCGCGGAGCGTCGCCCTCGGCGCCGCCGAGCCTGTCTCTTGTCTGTTACACATCATTTAGAAAATCACGCCATGCCCGCCCCCTCCCATCAAGCCCGAGCCAACCAGGCGTATGTGGACGAACCCCTTTCCGCTTTCTCCTCGTGGCCCGCCACCGGCCGCCCATCCGGCTATTTCGGCGCACCCATTCCGCCCGAAGCGGTTTCGTTTTACCACGAGAACGGATTTCTCATTGTGGAGAACGCGCTGACTCGCGGCGAGATTGACGAAATCAACCACGAGGCCGCGCGCATCTGTCGCGGCGAATATGGCGATTTCCGGGGCATGGTTCCGTCCGAACCGGGAGACACCGCCGCGGAGGTTCTGAACCGTTATTTGTGCATCCATTTTCCCGATCGCTGCTCGCCCGTGATGGCGAAGAGTCTGGCCCATCCTTCCCAGATCGATGTCCTCACCAAAATTATCGGCCCGAATGTGAAATGCATGCAGTCGATGCTCTTCATCAAGGCCTCCGGCAAGCCCGGCCAGGCGTGGCATCAGGACGAGTATTTCATCCCGACCCGCGACCGCTCTCTTGTGGGCGGCTGGATGGCGCTCGACGACGCCACGGTCGAAAACGGCTGTCTGTGGACCCTGCCCGGTTCGCACACGCCTGGCATTATCTGGCCGACCCGGCAGCACGACGACCGGCGCTTCGACTGCGCCAGCGAAGCGGAATTTCCTTACCCCGACCGCGACGCCGTGCCCGTCGAGGTGAAGGCGGGAAGCATCGTTTTCTTCAATGGCTACCTCCTTCACCGATCTCTCCCAAACCGGGCGCGAGCCGGGTATCGGCGCGTCCTGGTGAATCACTATATGAGCGCCGAATCGCTGCTGCCCTGGCGTCCGCCCGAGGAGGGCCAAACCATGGGCACCCTCGACTGCCGCGACATCGTGATGATCGCGGGGTCCGACCCTTATGCCTACAAAGGTGTGAGCCACACCCAGAAAACTTTCGTTCGCCCGAGCGGAGAGGGCGGCTGCGTCGCGCCCGAGGCCGGAGCGCCGGGAAGTCACCCCGAGCGAACGGCCGCGAGGGGCGGGTCGGCAAAAATGGGAGGATGAAGATTTTGTGCTTTCCTCCTCGCCTTGCACCTTCTCCATAGCGGTTGCCCTTTCTCTCCTCCTTGCGCCCGACACGTCTGCCGCCCCGGACTCCTCATTCGTAACGCGGGGAAAATCAATCGCTGCGCGGACAGTCAGGCTGAGCACCTCTCTGGAGTGCGGCACCGCGCCCACTGCCGCCCTCGAGGCTCCAAGGCGCGGAGCCCTTCACCGCTTGGAAAACGGAAAAACCGTCCCCTGGGAAGTTACTGCCCCCTAAAACTCGAAATCGCGCTTCCGCGGAGGCCGCAGCGGGCGGTGTTGCTCCGTTTTCGTGCGCAGGACCTCGAAAATGGCGTCTCCGCCGTCCGCTTTCATCTGATACACGATCTGCATAAGCTCGCCGATCCGGCCTTTCGGCCAGCCGCGGATGGAGAAATACTGTAGATACTCGGCGGGCAGGCGGTAGAGCCGGCATCCGCTGTATTTGCCGAACGGCATGTCGGTCCCGGCAATCTCCCGCAGCTCGATGAGAGCGTCGTCGCGCAGCGAATCCTCGAGGTCACTCACCACCTCAGCGTCCGCCCAGCACCACGCCAGTCAAGCCGGGCAGGGCGACGGCGAGACCGGCTTCGGATTTCTGGAGCGTGATGCCCTCGGGCGTCTCCCCGGTGGTGAAAATGATGGTCGGCGTGTTCAGCGCATCGACCACCGGGCCGGGCGGCAGCGTCAGTTCGCGGGCCTGCTCGGAGCGGTTGAAAACGACGAGCAGGCGCTGATCGGGCAGGGTCCGCGCGAAGGCGAAGGCCCGCGGGTCGCCGCTCACCTCGACGAAGCGGAGTTCGCCGCCATTGAGCGCGCGGTAGTCGCGGCGGAGTTGCACCACCTGTTTGTAGAAGGAATAGACGGGCAGCGCGAAATTCACGTCGTCCGGCTCCCGTTTTTTACCGCGCGGATCGAGCAGCTGCGGGGCAAAGGTGAGATCCTGCCACACCATCGGCATCCGGTTATCCGGCTCGTCCCCGCCCCACATGCCGGCCTCGGTGCCGTAGTAGAGCGCGGGCGTTCCCTCGTAGGTCATCTGCATGAGGGCGATCATGCGCTGGAGCGCGCGGTTGCGGGCGTCGGGGCGGGTGATGCGGTAGCTCTCGGAGCGCTCGGCACTGTTGGCCACGTCGTAGGGAATCTGGCTCGGCTCGTAGGCGCCGGGTGCCGGATTCCGGACCATGGAGGCGACGCGGTCGGTCTGCGAGGAATCGATCAGAGCGAGCAACTGCGGCACTTTCGCGGGCGGCAATGGTTTCCGGCGTTCCCGCAGGAGGCGGGCGAATTCGGACCCCTTGAGCTTGCCGTCGATAAAGAAACCCTTGGTCGGAATCGCGAAGGCGTAGAAATCGGTCGCGGAAGAAAAGCCGCCTTCAGTCAGGTAGGCTTCCGCGCTGTGCCGGGTGGCGCAAATGGTGAAAGCGCCCGGCCGGAACTCGCGTAGGCGGCGATGCCAGTCCGTCCAGAAACTCATGGGCAGGTCCGGAGCGGAATCGATCACCCAGCCGTCGATGCCCTCCGAAAAATCGCCGTCGCCATTCGGATCGCTCCAGCGCCGGATGGCCGCATCCACGTAGGCGAGCGGGCCGGCGGCGAGGCCGCTTTCGTCGCGCGCAAACTCGGGCGAAGACTCGCGCCCGCGCCAGCCGTTATATTTGAACTCGTTTTTGTCGGTGGCGGGATCGTCGAAATGGGTGACCACGAACCAGCTCTTGAAGCGCGATTTCTCCTGCTCCCGCCGCAGATCGCGAAAGGGGAAAGAATCGCGCCCAAGGTGGGTGAAATCGACCCGCAGCAGCACGCGAATGCCGCGCGAGTGCGCCTGCCGGATAAACTCGAGCAGCCATCGATCGGCCTGGCTGAAGCTCCAGGTCGCGGGGTCTTCGGTTTCCCTCTTGAGGGTGGTCGCGTCCTCCAGCGAGACGGGGCCGAAGCTGGCATCCACGTGATGCAGCGAACTGCTTTCGGTGATGTTATCCGCGCGGCTCTGGAAAACGCGGGTCAGAATGACGGCGTTCACGCCGAGATCGGCCAGGTAGTTGAGACTTTGGATGGCGCCTTCGAGGTCGCCGCCATAACGCCGGGAAGACAGGCCGTTTTCATAGAAATTGCCCCCCATCTCGACTTCCCAGGGCGACCGCGCATACCAGTCAGCGGTCCACGGGCTCAGCTGCCAGGTGCTCGGCAGCAGGCGGGGGCCGTCGGCCACCGTGTCGATGGTGGGGTCGTTCGCCCGGTCGCCATTCCGAAAGCGGGAGGGGATGATCTCGTAATAGATGGTGGAGGCCTGCCAGGCTGGGGCTGTGGCAGCGGGAACGG
>JBGTNO010000226.1:0-6093 GCA_041743065.1 Chthoniobacterales bacterium | reverse complement strand
GAAGCGGTGGCCCGGGCGGCCGGGCTATCGCCGGAGGGGCCTCTCACGCCCGCTTCGGCCGAGTCGCGGCGATTGCTCCGCGATGCGCTGATTCAGCGTCTGCGCCCCTTGCAGGCGGCGGATGCGGCCCTGTTTATTCGCATTAATAATCTGACGCACACGCCGGGGCTCGATCGGTTCATGAGCGCGCTGAGCTTTGTAATGACGGGAGGACACGCCTGGCTGCTGGTGCCGCTCGCGGAGATGCTGCGCGATCCGCGGGGTGGACGCCGATCTTTCGGTCGTGTGGTTCTGCCGCTTTGGCTCGCCACCCTGACGGTCGAGCATGGCCTGAAGCGGGTCTTTCGGCGGCGGCGTCCGTTTGCGTCGCTCGTGCGAGCGATCGTGGTGGGGCGCAAGCCGGGCAGCTATTCGTTTCCCTCGGGTCACAGCGCGGCCGCCTTTGCGGGAGCGGTTCTCCTCTCGTCGCAGTATCCGCGAGCGCGGCGAGGGTTCTTTTTCCTGGCGGGCCTGGTGGCCTTTTCGCGGGTGTATCTGGGATCGCATTACCCGGGCGATGTCCTCACCGGCTCGGTGAGCGGGGCTCTGCTGGCCCGGGCTTTTCGTCGATGGCTCAGGCGACGGTGAGGGCGGGAGGGGTTCGCTTTAGGGCGCCCACCTTTTCATGTTTGATTCATCCTTTGGGCACGCGGATCATCTGCACCATTTCCCGGATTTCCTCCGGTGGGGGAGGGGTGAAGCGGCAGACGATCAGGGCGACGATGGTGTTAAGAAACATACCCGCGGTGCCGATGCCTTCGGGCGAAATGCCAAACCACCAATGCCCGGCATGGTTGATCTCCGGATGGATGAAGACGAAATAGCAGATGTAGCTGGCGGTGAAAACGATGCCGGTGACCATCCCGGCGATGGCGGCTTCGCGATTCATGCGGGTGTAAAAAATTCCCAGCACGATGACCGGAAAGAAGGACGCGGCGGCGAGTCCGAAGGCGAAGGCGACGACCTGGCCGACAAAGCCCGGCGGATGGACGCCGAAGTAACCGGCGATGATGACCGCCCCGGCCGCCGCGAGGCGCGCGTAAAGGAGCTCCTGTTTTTCGGTGATCTTCGGATTGAGGGAGCGCTTGATGAAATCGTGCGCCACGGAGGTGGAAATGACGAGCAGGAGCCCGGCGGCGGTGGAGAGCGCGGCGGCGAGTCCTCCCGCGGCCACCAAGCCGATGACCCAGTCGGGCAGGCCCGCGATTTCGGGATTGGCCAGCACCATGATGTCCTTGTCGAGCTTGACGACTTCATTGGTGGTTTCATCGCCCGTGTAGGCGATTCGCCCATCGCCATTTTTATCCTGAAACTCGATCAGCCCGATGCCCTCGTAGGTTTTGAACCACTTCGGGGCCTCGGCGTAGGCTTTGCCCTGGATCGTGTTGAAGAGATTCATCCGCGCGAAGGCCGCGACGGCGGGAGCGGTGGTGTAAAGAATCGCGATGAACAGAAGCGCGTAGCCGACCGAGCGCCGGGCGTCGGACACTTTGGGCACGGTGAAAAAGCGGACGATGACGTGGGGCAGGCCCGCTGTGCCGCACATGAGCGCCACCATGATGCAGAAGAGATCGGTCCGAGCGAGGCGGCCGGCAGTGTATTGCTGGAAGCCAAAGTCGGTCAGGACGGTGTCGAGCTTATCGAGCAGGAAGGTGCCGGGCTCGTTGGTGAGCACGGAGCCGAAGCCGATCTGCGGGATGTGCTGCCCCGTCAGCATGAAAGAGATGAAAATGGCCGGCACCATGAAGGCGAAGATCAGCACGCAATACTGGGCGACCTGCGTGTAGGTGATGCCTTTCATCCCGCCGAGGACGGCGTAGAAAAAGACGATGACCATCCCGATGATGACGCCGACGGTGATATCGACCTCCAGAAAGCGGGCAAAGACGAGCCCGACGCCGCGCATTTGCCCGGCGATGTAGGTGAAGGAAATGAAGATGGCGCAGAAGAGGGCGACGATGCGCGCGGTCTTCGAGTAATAGCGATCGCCGACAAAATCGGGCACGGTGAACTTGCCGAATTTCCGCAGGTAGGGCGCGAGCAGGAGGGCGAGCAGCACATAGCCGCCGGTCCAGCCAAGCAGGTAGCGGGAGCCATCGCGCCCGGAGAAGGCGATCAGGCCGGCCATGGACAGGAAGGAGGCGGCCGACATCCAGTCGGCCGCGGTGGCGAGGCCGTTGGCCAAGGGTGAGACGTCGCCGCCCGCGACGTAGAAATCTTTGGTGGAGGAGACTCGGGACCAGATGGCGATCCCGATATAGAGCGCGAACGAAAGACCCACCAGCAGGTAGGTCCAGCCTTGGATTCCCATAGCGTCAGTCTTCCCGCACGCCGTGCTTCTGATCGAGCCGGTTCATCAGAGCCGCGTAAACGAAAATGAGGATGACGAAAACATAGATGGAACCCTGTTGCGCCATCCAGAAGCCGAGCTTGAAACCGCCGAGGCGTATTTTATCGAGCTGATCGACGAAGAAAACAGAGCATCCGAAGGACACAAACGCCCAGATCGAAAGGAGGACGAAAAGGCAGCGAAGATTGCTCCGCCAGTAGGCTTGCCGGGGGGAAGTGGGCATCTCGATATCAAGGGGCCACCAACCAGCGGCGTTCCCCCTCCTCCGACCCCGAAGTCGTCGAGAATTCCACCCAAGACAGGCTGTCGATATGCCCATCTCCGAAGACGACGTTGATCTGCCGGCGGCTGTTGTGGGTGCCGCCTGGGGAAGTGAGGGACGGATTGAGGCTGCCGAGCCAAGTCTGCGGTGAGACGGCGGTTCCGGCGAAGGTGAGGTTACTCTGGCCATCCTGATTCGGGGCGGTGGCGACGGCCACAAGGGACGAGAGAGACGTCGCTGTGCCCATATCGGCATCGAAGAGATTATTATTGAAAGCGTAGCTGATGGGCTGGGGTGAGCTGGAGATCGATCTGTTGTCGAATGGAGACAGAAAAGCTTTGCTGATCTGGCTAATGCTCGAAGAGCCGCTGGTGGAAGTATTCGTCCCCCCCAGCCGGTCATTCAACGCCAGAAAGGCATTCCCGCTGGAGGGCATGTAATCGTCGTTATCGCCGAGGTAGCCGATGAGCCCCAAACCGATTTGCTTCAGGTTGTTGGCATCCTGGGTGGCGCGCGCTTTTTCCTGCGCTTTCTGGAAAACGGGCAGGGCGATGCCCGCGAGAATCGCGATGATGGTGATGACCACCAAAAGTTCAATGAGGGTAAAACCGGATTTTTTCATAACGGGGAACGGATTTCCTTAAGTTATAAGCTCAACCCAAAAACGCGAGAATTTTCCGGCTTTCTATGTTTTCACTTGCTCCATGAGGGCGACGATGTGGGGGAACGCGTCTTGATTGCCGGTGAGACAAAGCGGGTGAAGCGCGGATTCCTGGCGGAACCACGTCATCTGACGTTTGGCATATTGCCGGGTGGAAACGATGAGCCGTTCCTCCGCTTCGGCGCGCGTGATTTGTCCCGCCGCGCAGGCACGGAGCAGATCGAGCCCCAGCATTTTCGCTGCCGTGGGCCCAATTTCTGACGCGGGGGTAGCCTCCACTTCGGCCCAGACTCCAGCGGCAAAGAGAGCCCGCGTTCTCCAGGTGATGCGGTCGAGCAGTTCCTCGCGCTCGCGCCAGAGGAAGACGCCGCGTTGCGGGGTCGTCTCCGCCCGCCACCGCCGTTCGCGCGGGGTCTGGCCGGTGAGGGCGTGAATCTCCAGAGACCGGATCACCCGCCGGGGGTTTTGCAGATCGACGGACGTGTCGGGCTCGATAGTCAAGAGACGCTGCCGCAGGATTTCCGGGTCCAATTTTTCGAGTTCGGCGCGCAAGGCGGGATCGCCGGGCGGGAGGTCATCCAACCCCCGGAGCAGGGCGCGCAGATACAGGCCGGTGCCTCCGCAGACGATGGCCCGCCGCCCGCGCGCGCGGATGGACTCGATCGAGGCGCGGGCGAGGGTGAGCCACTGAGCCGCATCGAAGGACTGGCCGAGCGGCACGCTCTGGACCAGATGATGCGGCACGCGAGTTCTCGCCTCGGGGCTGGGGCTGGCGGAGAGCAGGGGAAGGCCCGCGTAGAGTTGAAAGGCGTCGGCGCCGACGATCTCGCCGTTCATCTGCTCGGCTACGGAAAGAGCAATTTCGCTCTTTCCCACAGCGGTGGGACCGGCGATGACGAAGTAGGAGGGCTCAGCCACGAAAAACGGGAGGCCGGCACATGCCGACCTCCCGTGTGAGTAATCGCAGGCTGGTGCCCGCGCGATATTTTTAGCTCTCGCTCTCGGAATAATTCCGGACGTCCGAGGTCTTGGCCCCGCTGACGACGAGCTTGCGGCCCATGAAATCCTGATCATGCAGGGTATCCACGGCGCGTTGAGCCTCGTCGGTCGAGCCCATGGTCACGAA
The DNA here is from genome assembly GCA_041743065.1 of Chthoniobacterales bacterium. GTDB lineage: Bacteria > Verrucomicrobiota > Verrucomicrobiia > Chthoniobacterales > Chthoniobacteraceae > JBBSOD01. The sequence goes on along the minus strand of JBGTNO010000226.1, from coordinate 1,655 downwards.
GGCGAACCCTTTGGAGCGCTGCGTGTCGCGATGGCTGACCACTTCGGCGGTCTGCACGGCGCCGACCCCATTGAACAACTCGGAGAGGTCGCTCTCGGTCGCGTCGAAGGACAGGTTGCCCACATAGAGCTTGGGCGAGGTCACTTCGACCAGCTCGGGTTTGCGGCTGCCGCGACTGGGCTGCCGTTCGCGATCCTGGCTGCGGCCGCGTTCGCGGTTTCGGCTGGGAGCCGCGGAAGCGGCTGCGGCGGCCTCGGCGGCTTGGTAGGTCGGATGGCTCGTGGGAGCGGTTCGGCGGCCGGCGGGTTTCGGGCTGCCAAAAATGAAGGCGGCTACCTTGGCCAGCAGGCCCTTTGGTTTCGGCTTGGATTGCGGGGCGCGGTTTTCCGGGCGCGAGTTGCCACCGGGGCGGCGGTTGCGGGGTGAACGGCCACGGCGATTGCCGGGCGTGCGTTGATTTTGCGTAGTCATCGTTAGTATTTAGTGCTGTGTTGCCTGAGGCGGGGCGCATCCTACGATGCACGGATCGATACCGCAGGGCGGGAGCGGCGAATTGCGCGTGCACCCCTGCCTCCAGTCGAAAACCCCACCTTTCATATCGCGCCGGGGGGTGAGCCTGGTCCGCCTCCGTGGCGCGTCCTCCCCTCGTGGCATGAGGTGAGCGGGACTCGTAAGTCTTTAGCCACTCACCTCCCGAAGTTCCAGAGCCGTCGCGACGACAAGAGACCAGCTGGTCACGTGCACCCGGGCACGAACTCCTTCCTTTAGTGGAGTTGCCCCCTTCCCGCAATGGCAAAGTTTCGACTTATCGACGCTGGGTTCAAAAGTGGAATAATTGCCGGAGCAAAAGTGGACAGCGTTTTTCAGAGGGAACAACAGGCTAGCAACCGGAAAGCTACGGAATGTTCTCGACGGCGCCGACCCGGTAGAACCGCCTCTCGGCCGACGCCGATGGAGCGACCGTGAATTCCAGGGTGATTCCGTCGGCTCCTTTCTCCTCGATGGACGTCCACCCGTTCAGTGTCGTCGATTCGGAGAGGCGGTAGCGCGCGCCGGGCACGGTCGGCAACGAAAGTCGGTAGCCGACGCCGTTCTTCTCGATCCGCAGGCGCCTATCCGGGAGGAAGCGCGTCAGCAGCGCGGAGTGCAGGTGCAGCAGGGAGAGGCCGAGATTGCCGGCGCCGGTGAGCGCCTCGTAGTGCGCCGTGTCCGTGCTCGCGCGCGGCAGATCGTAGGCGCCCCAGAATACATTCACCGCGATGTCTCCGAAGTATCGCGCGCGGCGCAGGTAGTCGTCGTTGCCGGAAAGGACATGGGCTTCGAGCAGGAGGTCGATCGCCGCCGACAGCTCGATCGCCCAGACGCGCTCGTCCCCGTAGTCGCCGTCCTTGTCGAGATCGGGGTCGCTGACGAGATAGAAATCCGCCGCTGCAAGAGTGAGCGCGATGAATTGCTGGCGGTGCGCCTGGTCTGTCGCGTTCGTGCTGCCTTCGAGTAGCTTCGCGCGGTTCGCCGTGAACGCGCCGTAGCGGTGGGTGAGCGAGCCCGCGCCATAGGCGAGCCCCCAATCGCCGGAGCGCCCGGTCTCGGCAAGGGTGGAGATGGTCACGTCGGTGACGAAGCCCGCGCCCGCCGGATCGTGGGCGAAGCTCAGG